>JBBRGN010000001.1:0-68747 GCA_038240665.1 Chitinophagales bacterium
GGACGGAAAAACGCTGCTCTTTTTTAACCCCCTCCAGAACCCCCTAAAGAAACCAAATGTGTGGAATTAATGGCATTGTCCAGCTTGATGCATCCGCGGCAGTCAATGCATTACCTCGTTTAGAGCGGATGAACGCAGCCATGGCGCATCGCGGGCCGGATGATGAAGGCATCTGGATCGAAGGCGCGGTGGCGATCGGGCACCGACGTTTGTCGATCATTGATCTTTCTACTGCCGGTCATCAACCGATGTTCTCTGCGGATGGTCGCTTTGTACTCGTTTTTAATGGCGAAATCTATAATTTTCAGGCCTTACGTGCTGAACTGCCTCATTACCCTTACCAATCGGGTACCGACAGCGAAGTGCTCCTGGCGGCTTATTCCGCTTGGGGTGCGGAATGTCTGAATCGATTTTACGGCATGTTTGCCTTCGCCATCTGGGATCGCGAGCGAGAGGAGTTGTTCCTCGCGCGGGATCGCATGGGCGTGAAGCCGCTGTACCTCAGTTTTATAGCTGGCGTACTGGCCTTTTCTTCCGAGATCCGTGCATTGATGGCCAGTGGCGTGCCGACGTTTAAGCTCTCCGAAGCAAGTGTGGTGGATTACTTGCGTTACCAAACGGTACACGCTCCATATACCATTCTGGAGGATGTGCAGATGCTGCTGCCTGCGCATTATGCGTACTGGCGCTGGGGCGAACTCCAGACCACATGTTACTGGAAAATGATTCCCAGTAGCGCTCCAGAATTGGAAACCAACACCAATTGGACGCAACAGCTGCGCGATACCATGTACCGCGCGGTGGAACGCCGATTGATCGCCGATGTGCCTTTTGGCGCGTTTTTGTCGGGCGGAATTGATTCGAGTATTATTGTCGCCTTGATGAGTCAGGTTTTGGGCACGGGTGTAAAAACCTTTACGGTAAGTTTTGCGGAAGGAGAATACGACGAAAGCCGTTTTGCGGCTTTGGTGGCCGAGCGCTATCAGACTGAACACTATGAGATTCATCTTTCGCCCACTGATTTTTTAGATATGTTGCCTTCTGCGCTGGGCGCAATGGATCACCCGAGCGGGGACGGCCCCAATAGTTACATTGTTTCCAAAGTGACCAAAGAACAAGGCATCTCGATGGCTTTGTCGGGCATCGGGGGTGATGAATTGTTTGCGGGGTATTCCATTTTTCAGCAAAGTGCTGATTTGAATAACCGCGCTTGGTTGAATCAAGTGCCAGGGGGTATACGGCGTGTAGGGGGAAGGTTGCTCCAAACTTTTCGACCGGGGATTTCCAACAGTAAGATCGCAGCGGTATTGGCGCAATCAAAGGTGACTCCGGCGCGTGCGTATCCTTTTTATCGCCAGGTTTTTTTGGATGAACAAGTCGGCCAATTGTTGCACCTCTCGGCGTTGTCGCCCAATCGGGTAAAGGAACAGGTCAGCCAAACCGGTCAGGACCTCGACTTCCAAGGTTTGCCCTTGATGAGTCAGATCTCGGTTTATGAATCAGAAAGTTACTTGCGCAATGTGTTGTTGCGGGATACGGATCAAATGAGTATGGCACACGCCTTGGAGGTTCGCGAGCCCTTTATGGATCGCGATGTAGTGGCCTTGGCGCTACGCATTCCTGATGCGGCGAAAAGCGGTCGGCACGCCAAACAATTGCTGGTTGACGCCTTTGGTGATTTGCTACCGGCTGAAATCATTTACCGCCCCAAGATGGGTTTCACCTTGCCATTTGAGGAATGGATGCGGGGAGATTTACGCGATTTTTGTGCCCAACAATTGGTGTCGCTGGGGCAGCGTCCGCTATTTGTGGCGAAAACCATCCAGCGGTTGTGGCAAGATTTTTTGTTGGGCAAAAAAACGGTGTCTTGGTCGAGGGTCTGGACGCTCGTGGTGTTGGGATATTGGTTGGATAAAAATGGGTTGTAGGGGAATGAGGGCCCTGCATACCTATTGGATATGTACCTACGCAAAAGTATTTATTTTTGGTTTTTAACATTTTACGTATTGCATTAAAATAACTAATTTTTAATCCAAGCGCTAGCTACGTAGGGACGTGATGTGCATCTTGACATACCAACTACATCACGTCCCTACGGGACTTAAATGCCATCAATTCTGCCTAATCTACCCATATTTTGCCCCTACGGGGCTACAAGCGCCAATGGTCCTAATCGGTTATTCTACCTACATTAAGCCCCTACCTTGGCAAGACCGTTGACTTGACAGAAAATGGATTATCCTGAAACCAATCTCTTGACGAATGCTCTAGCCCCGTAGGGGCAAAATATGGGTAGAAACAATCGATTACCCGCCGTTTAAGTCCCGTAGGGACGTGATGTGGAGGTATTTTTGCACTATTCCAGCGCTTTGAAAATATAACGCTCGTCAAACGCTATTCCAAATTTTTTTAACATATCAACATACTCCTCCAGAAAGCTTATTTTGGCATGGTGTTCTTCTTGTTCCTGGATGTATTTAACGACCTTTTGAACCTGGCTTTTACTGTGGGAAAAAGCACCATAACCCTCCTGCCAGTTGAAATACTGAGGCACAAATCGTTTTTTATTGATCCAGCCAGAGCTATCCTCTTTGACTTGTTTGATTAAATCAGCAACAAATTGTGTTGGACGCAACCCTATAAACAGGTGCACATGATCAGCCATACCATTAATTTGCAGCACTTTATGCCCATTATTATGTACAACGCCCGTAATGTAGGCGAAAAGTTCAGGCCGCCAAGATTGGTCAAGAATTGCTTCCCGGTATTTGGGAGCAAAGACGTAGTGGATGTGAATTTGGGTATAGGTATTGGCCATAATTACAGGATGTTTGCAATGTGCTAATAAATATAGAAAAAAACCTTTAAAGATGCCCTCATCACGTCCCCCAAAGGACTTAAACCGGGGGTAGCCGATCGTTTCTACCCATATTTTGCCCCTACCAGGGCTTGCGCTTATCCTAAAAATTGGTTATTCAGCATCACTCTTCTTAATAGTCAATGACATCGCCTTGAAGGGGGAGCACTTTTTCAGTAAGGATATCATCGTGTACCTGATCAGAAACGAGCATGCTATAAAGGATTAGCACGCTGAACTCCCCTTCTAAGGTTCTGATAAGCCATCACGCTGCAAAATCCAATCCAAATTTCTTTAATTCATAACCCACGCGAAGCATAAAAAACACTACCCCCCTCCTAATACTGGCCCTCGGCAGCACCCTATTGCTGTTGTTTCCGGCATTGGCCATGCATCCCCTCCCGACCTTAACGATTTTTGTATTGCTGTTGCTGTCGTTGCTGCGCGATAGCCGCCAAGGATTGATATTTTTTGAACTCCTGATGGTATTGGCTTGTCTGCAATATTGGGTTGCGCCCAGTTTGGCCTATTTTTGGGAAAAGGTAGCGCCAGCGCAGGTAATCAACCCCATGCCCATTGCCGCCAACCGCTATGGAACAACGGTATTGCCGCTGGTAATTGCGCTTTGGCTGGGCACGGAAGTCGGCCATTTTTTTTCACCTAAAAAAGAAATACCGCGCCCGAAAGACATACAACAATGGCTGAGTCGACAAACACGACTGCCTTATATGCTGCTCGGCGGCGGCGTTATCGCTACTTTGATCGCTCCCATTACCCCGGCCATGTTGCGTTTGCCAGTCTATTTTGCCCAACAATTGCTTTTGGTGGGGAGCTTGCACCTGCTTTTTTTACCGCAAAAAAAATGGGGACATTTTTGGGTGCTGACGGCAATTGGCGGATTTTTGTTGATTCAAGCCTTGAAAACGACCATGCTGGGACCACTGGTTTGGTTCATCCTGATCGTTTTACTGTATGTCCAGTGGTTGGTGCGCTGGTCGATGGGGCGGATAGTGGTTTTGGCGCTGGTTGGCGTTTTGCTGACCTTGAGTATCCTGAGTTGGAAATACGATTACCGCGAACAAGTAAAAACCACGGAATCCTGGACAGGCAAGGTGGAAAAACTTAAAGTGGTACTGCAAAAACGCTTGCAATACCCCCTCGAGCCAAGGCATTGGAACCGCGCGCTTTGTCGGCTGAATCAAGGCTACCTTACCGCGCTGGCGCTGCGTTATGTACCAAAACAACAAGCCTTTGTACGGGGGGAAACCATCCACATTGCTTTGTTGGGTTCACTGGTTCCGCGATTGTTGTGGCCCAACAAACCACAATCCGGCGGAAAAGTCAATTTTGAGCGTTTTACCGGCGAGCACCTGGGAGCTGGCGTCAGCATGAACATTGGCCCCCTGGGTGATGCTTACGTCAACTTTGGTGTTGGTGGCGGTGTTGTTTTTATGTTTTTATACGGTTTGGCGCTGCGGCTACTTTTCCAAGTTTTTTTGGCTTTTGTGCCCGTTTATCCGCTGTTGCTGTTGTGGTTGCCTTTGGTTTTCACCCCTTTATTGAAAGTAGAAACCGATGTGTTGACGGTGTTCAATCATGCGGTAAAGTCAACCTTGTTCGTGATCTGCACCACCTTCATCCTATATCATACATCCTTCATCCTTAAGAACAATGTACACCCTAGGACTTAATGCTTACCACGGCGATTCATCGGCCTGCATTTACCGCGACAATGAGCTGATCGCTGCCACTGAAGAAGAACGCATTCGTCGGATCAAATACTGGGCGGGCCTACCTACCGAAGCGATTAAATTCTGTTTGCAAAAAGCCGGCATCACCCTCGATGAGGTGGATGTAATTGCCGTATCGCGCAATCCTTTGGCTAAAATTGGGGAAAAAGCTTGGTACGCGCTCCGCAATGGGGCGCTGTTTAATACCGTTCGCGAGCGGGTAAAAAACTCGTTTAGCATCCGTTCACTCAAGGAAGACATTGCCGCTGCCTTGGGGTACAATCCCGCAGAACTCAAGGCAAAAATTTCATTTGTAGAACAACACCGCAGCCACATGGCCTCGGCTTTTTTTGTCTCACCTTTTGAAGAATGCGCCATTCTTACCCTTGACGGGATGGGCGATTTCACCTCCACCATGCGCGGCGTAGGCAAAGGTTTAAAAATTGAGGTCATCGATAGCGTTTCCTACCCCCATTCCTTGGGGATGATGTATACCGCGTTTACGCAGTACTTAGGTTTCCCTTATTATGGCGACGAATACAAAGTAATGGGTTTGGCTCCTTATGGCTCCCCCACCTTGTTGGATAAAGTAGCGGATGTCGTTTTTTTAAAAAAGAATGGGTTGTTTGAATTGAACCCCAAGTATTTCCGTCATTTCAAGGAAGGCGTAACGATGAGCTGGCAAGGAGGCGATCCCCATGTGGAAGCCATTTTTTCAGAAGAAATGGTAAAACAGTTTGGTCCGGCGCGACAAAAAGAGGAACCCCTTACCGATTACCACCGCAACCTGGCTACCTCCGTACAGCGATTCACCGAGCAGGTGATTTTTCACGTGGCGGAGGATTTGTACAAAAAAACGGGACTTAAAAACCTGTGTATTGCTGGAGGGGTGGCGCAAAATTCGGTGGCCAACGGTAAATTTTTGCAGTCTACTTCTTTTGAACGGGTATTTATCCCTCCTGCTGGCCATGATGCAGGAACCGCTTCTGGCGCTGCCTTATATGACATCCACCAGCTTAAACAACACCCTCGCGCGGCCTTTACCCACCAAGCCCATACGGGCGCACAATTCAGTAACGAAGAAATTGAAGCGTACTTGCGCACCCGCGGGATCGATTACACCCGCTATGCTGATGACGATTTGTTTGAAGTAGTCAGCGATGCCTTGATGCAAGCCAAGGTGATCGGCTGGTTTCAGGGGCGTGCTGAGTTTGGTCCGCGGGCGCTGGGCAATCGTTCGATCATCGTTGACCCCAGCCGAATGGATGCCAAAGACCTCTTGAATGCAAAAATCAAACGCCGCGAAAGTTTTAGGCCGTTTGCACCGTCGATACTTAAAGAAGCCACGGCCGATTATTTCGAACAAGTGGACGATGTGCCCTTTATGGAAAAAGTGTTTTTGATTCGCGAAGAAAAACGCGCCAGCATTCCCGCAGTCACCCATGTAGATGGCACTGGTCGCTTACAAACCGTGGAAGAAAAAGACAATCCGCGGTACTACCGTTTGATCAAGCGGTTTGGTGAAAAATCGGGCGTACCCATTTTGCTCAATACCTCTTTTAACGAAAACGAACCCATCGTCAACACCCCAGAACATGCCTTGGAGTGTTATCTGCGTACCCAAATGGACATGTTAGTGTTGGAAAATTGTGTGATCCAGCGTTCATGAAAGTCACCCTGATCACCGCTACCTACAACAGTGCGGCCACCATCCGCGATACCCTGGATTGCATAGCAGCCCAAGACCATCCCGATATTGAACACATCATCGTGGATGGGGTCTCCCAGGATGCTACTTTGGCCATTGTGGCCGAGTATCCACACGTGGCCAAAGTCATTTGCGAACCTGACAAAGGCCTTTACGATGCCATGAATAAGGGCATCCGCGCGGCGAGTGGCGAGGTGATTGGAATCTTAAATTCCGACGATTTTTATGGGCATTCGCAGTTAATCAGCAGGGTAGTAGCTTTAATGAAAAAAACCGGTGCCGATACCCTGTATGCTGATTTGGAATACGTGGATGCCCTCCAAACCGATAAAGTGGTGCGGCATTGGAAGTCGCAGGCTTATGATTCGCAATTGTTTTACCAAGGTTGGATGCCGCCCCATCCTACTTTTTTTGTTCGGAAGGAGGTGTACGCGCAATATGGCGGTTTCCTTACTTCCTTGCGCTTTGCGGCAGATTATGAATTGATGTTGCGGTTTTTACTGCGACATGGGGTTTCTACCGCTTACTTACCCGAGGTAGCGACCAAAATGCGCATGGGCGGGTTGAGCAATGCGGGTTGGAAAAACCGTTGGAAGGCCAACCGCGAAGATCGTGAGGCTTGGCGTTTGAATGGTTTGCAGCCGCGGTTTTTTACGATTGTACTGAAGCCGTTAAGGAAAATTGGGCAGTTTTTACCGCAGCTAAGGGGGTGAACAAGGGTGTTTTTTGATATCGCCTTTTTTTCCTGAGGAACGGCCTGGTCTTTTTGCACCAGGGCAAACGCATGAATGCCAGAAGCGATCTCAGAGAGGTCTAACGTTTGTAATATGCCCCCAACACGCAAACCTTAGACCTCTCCGAGGTCAGTACTAATTCATGCGTTTGCCCTACTTTTGCACTGAGTGTAGTATTAATAAGCACCGTTTTTTTAGCATAACCTCCGGACAACCCAGCAGCAGCGTTGAAATCAAAATTAAAAAAAAACAACCCTTTAAAAAGTGTAAAAAACCGCAATATAACGCACTTAAGAACTTGATTAACTCTCGGTGTAAGAAATGAGTGCGTAATAAGTTTCCTATTTTGGCGAGACTATTTTGTTGCCAAAATAGACAATTTATTTTCAAATCATTCCTACCTTTATACTCAAATTCAAATCCTAGTGTACCTTTTCTAGTAACAAACAGTCAAAAGAAAATGAAGAAAAAAGCCCTACTTACAGGAATCACCGGCCAAGATGGAGCCTATCTATCTGAGCTGCTATTGGCCAAAGGCTATGAAGTACACGGCATCAAACGCCGCAGCTCCATGTTCAATACCCAGCGGATCGACCATTTGTATCAAGATCCACACGATACAGATTTGAAATTTGTGCTCCACTACGGCGATCTTACCGATAGCACCAACCTGATCCGCATCATCCAAGAGGTACAACCCGATGAAATTTATAACCTTGGCGCACAGTCGCATGTACAGGTAAGTTTTGAAACGCCTGAATACACTGCCAATTCTGACGCCATCGGTACTTTGCGCCTGCTCGAGGCCATCCGTTTGTTGGGATTAAGCGAAAAAACGCGTTTTTACCAGGCTTCCACCTCCGAATTGTACGGATTGGTGCAGGAAGTACCCCAATCGGAAAAAACGCCCTTTTATCCGCGTTCTCCTTATGCGGCGGCAAAACTTTATGCCTACTGGATCACCGTTAACTACCGGGAGGCGTACAACATGTTTGCTTGCAATGGCATCCTTTTTAACCACGAATCGCCGCTACGAGGAGAAACATTCGTCACCCGCAAAATCACCCGCGCGGCTGCTAAAATTGCGTTGGGTTTGCAGCAAAAGATATTCTTGGGCAACCTCGATGCCCAACGCGACTGGGGACACGCCAAAGATTACGTGGAAGCAATGTACTTGATGTTGCAACAGCCTGTAGCCGAAGATTATGTTGTTGCCACAGGAACCACGACTGAGGTACGCGAATTTGTCCGCATGAGTTTTCAGGAATTGGGCATTAGCGTAGATTTTTCAGGAACCGGTCAGGATGAAAAAGGAGTGATCACCGCTATTGATGCCAATAAATACCATTCCACTACGGGCATCGAACCAGGAGCCAGCGGAAAAATGGCGAAGGTAGGTCAGGAAGTGGTGGCCATTGACCCGCGTTATTTCCGGCCCACGGAGGTAGAGCTTTTGATTGGCGACCCCAGCAAGGCCAACCGACAACTGGGCTGGAAGCCCAAGTATGACCTTGCAGCATTGGTAGGGGAAATGGTGGCCGCCGATTTGGCGATTTTTAGAAAAGAGAAAATCTTACTCGAACACGGTTTTGATGTCCTACAACAGTTTGAATAGCCCTAGGTGATGGAAAAAAATGCTAAAATATATATTGCTGGTCACCGCGGTATGGTGGGATCGGCATTGACGCGAAAGTTGCTGGCTGAAGGGTATTCCAACTTGGTGGAAAGAACTTCAGCAGAATTGGATCTGCGCCAACAAACGGCGGTGGCTGATTTTTTTGCCAAAGAGCACCCGGAATACGTGTTCTTGGCCGCGGCTAAGGTGGGCGGTATCCTGGCGAACAATACTTATCGGGCGGATTTTTTGTACGATAATTTGATGATCCAGAACAACATCATCCAATCGGCTTATGCTCATGGAGTGAAAAAACTGTTGTTTTTGGGTTCTTCCTGTATTTATCCCAAAATGGCGCCGCAACCGCTCAAGGAAGAATTCTTGCTCACCGGTTTACTTGAACCTACCAACGAACCTTACGCCGTTGCCAAAATTACCGGTATCAAAATGTGCGATGCATTTCGTGATCAGTATGGTTGTAATTTTATTTCGGTGATGCCCACCAATTTATATGGTCCAAACGACAACTACAATCTGCAGACGTCGCATGTGTTGCCGGCTTTGATCCGGAAGTTCCATGAGGCCAAACGCGATGGGCAGCCCAATGTAACGCTCTGGGGCAGTGGCGCGCCGCTCCGCGAATTTTTGCATACTGATGATTTGGCGGAGGCCTGCTTTTTTTTGATGCAGACTTATGATGAGCCGGGGTTTGTCAACATTGGTACGGGGGTTGATCTTTCGATTAAGGCTTTGGCGGAAATGATCGGTGGCATTGTAGGTTACAAAGGTGATATCGTGTATGATACCAGCAAACCGGATGGTACTCCGCGCAAGTTGATGGATGTGTCGAAATTAAACTTGGCGGGTTGGAAAGCCAAGATCATGCTGGAGGATGGCATTCGCAGGGTGTATGCAGATTTGTATCAGGAAGATTGGTATTGAGGAGCTTATCATTTTTAATGATGAATGATGAATTTGGTGCAAGGCCGTGAGTAGTTGGGTAATCTAATCCCCGGCAAGTGGTAGTAAGTCAATGTTGTGAACTACACAAAAAGCCCCCCGATATGGCGATAACGGGGGGCTTTTTTTTGCGCTTGGGTTGAAAAATTTAAAATCCTGTCAATAGCTCCAGAGGAGCGACATGTCAATAGCTTGACGATTTAATAAAATCCCCCAATTCTCCTTACCTTTGTTGCATGACCAGGCAAAAATTACCAATCGGTATCCAGGATTTTCGAAAAATTCGGGAAGGTGACTATGTTTATGTTGATAAAACGGAGTACATCTACCATTTAATCCAACAAGGAAGTTATTATTTCCTGTCTCGCCCGCGGCATTTTGGCAAATCCTTATTGATAAGCACTTTGCGCTATGTATTCGAAGGCCAGCGCGATCTTTTTAAAGGTCTGTGGATTGAATCCCGCCACGATTGGCAAGCTTCCCCAGTCATCCCGATTGCATTTAAAAGCATCGGCTATGTTGACCTTGGTCTTCCGGCTGCCATTGATCGGCGACTGGAAGAGATTGCCCAGGAAAACGGACTTATGCTCAAGGAAAAGGGAAATGCGCTGCGTTTTCAAGAACTCATCAAATCCTTATCGGTCAATGGCATGGTGGTTGTTCTAATCAATGAATACGACAAACCCATCATCGATTATTTAGAGGATCTTGATCAAGCGCGACAAAATCGGGATATCCTAAAAAAAATTTATTCCATCCTCAAGGAAGCCGACCCTTATTTACGGCTGATTTTTATTACCGGGGTATCTAAATTTAGTAAGGTTTCGATTTTTTCAGACCTCAACAACCTAGAAGACATTACCATTTCTCGCCCCTACAGTGCCATCGCGGGTTATACCGAAAAAGAACTGAATAGTTACTTTACCCCCTGGGTAGAAGCGCTTTCTGCTGAACGGGAGATCAGTACAGATGCCCTACATCGGGAAATAAAAGAATGGTACAATGGTTATAATTGGACTGGAAAAGAACGGATATACAACCCTTTTTCCATTCTCAATTATTTTAAAAGCGGCCAATTCCGAAATTATTGGTTTGCTACCGGGACGCCTACTTTTCTCATCAAACTGCTTCACGACGGCTGGCAATACCGATTGGACGACTTGGAGGTAAGTGCCACTTTATTGGATACTTTACAGATTGAAAATCCGGATTTTCGATCTTTGCTTTTCCAAACTGGTTACTTGACCATCAAAAACGAACTGGCTTTTAATGTTTACACCTTAGATTATCCCAATTTAGAGGTAAAAGATTCCTTATCGCAGCATTTGCTTGGCGCTTTTAGTTTTAAAAGCGGGCTGGATTCCGCTCCAAGCGTATTGCGACTAAAAAAAGCGCTGGATAAAAACGACTTGGCTTTGTTTTTTAAACTCCTGGATCAATTGTACGCAAACATTCCTGAACGCGTGTTTCGGGGAAAAATCGAAGCTTCTTATCATGCCGTGTTGTACACTGCATTGAGCATCCTTGCTGTTTACATTCGCTGCGAAGTGGCTGTAGGCGAAGACTATGCTGATGCCCTGATTGAAACGGATACGCACGTCTATTTGATGGAATTTAAAATTGCCAAAACCGCTGATCAAGGGTTGAAACAAATACGTCAGCGCCGTTATGCTGCTGCTTTTCAAGCCGATGAACGACAAGTAATTGGTGTTGGCGTGGCCTTTAGTCCCGATAGCAAAGGGGTGGCTGATTGGAAAGAAGAAACATTTAAAAAATACGCTTCTGGCTCATTTTTTCTCTCGTAAATCCTATTTTCGCACACCAATACCTGTTTCATACCTACAACATGTAACCATGAAAATCATTTCTATCGTTGGCGCTAGACCCAATTTCATCAAAGTAGCTCCCCTGCACCGCGCCTTCCAACAAGAAAGCAAGATCGTTTCGAAAATCGTACACACGGGGCAGCATTATGACGCCAAGATGAGCGATGTTTTTTTTGAACAACTGCAATTGCCCCAACCTGATTATTTCCTGGGCGCGGGCGGCGGTACGCATACCCAACAGGTAGCGCAAATCATGCTGGCATTTGAAGAAATCATTGAAAAAGAAAAACCCGACGTGGTGCTGGTGGTTGGGGATGTAAATTCAACGGTGGCGGCGGCGATGGTGGCCAAAAAAACGCCTGGCGTGTTGCTGGCCCACAATGAAGCGGGATTGCGCAGCGGCGACCGCAGTATGCCCGAAGAGATCAACCGCTTGGTGACCGATAGCATCAGCGATCTGTATTTTGTCACGGAAATGGCGGGGATGATCAATTTGGCCAAGGAAAATGTAGCGGATCAAAAAATCCATTTTGTCGGCAATGTGATGATCGATTCGCTGGTGCATTACCGCGAAACGGCTGCACAATGCGGCGCCATGGAAAAATTGGGACTAAAGCCCAAAGAATTTTTCCTGATGACCATGCACCGCCCATCCAATGTTGACGATCAAGCTGGCTTGGAAAGCATCTTGAGCATCATTCGCTATATCGCCGAACGCCAAACCCTGGTTTTCCCAATTCACCCCCGCACCTTGAAAAATTTGCAGAAGTTTGGTTTGGAAAGCCAATTGCGTTCCATTCACAATCTTATGCTTACCGAACCTTTAGGCTACTTTGAATTCCTCCAATTGATGGACAATGCCACTGCAATTGTCACCGATTCTGGCGGTATTCAAGAAGAAACAACTTATCTGCAAGCACCTTGTCTAACTTTCCGCGATACCACGGAGCGTCCCGTTACCGTGGAGTTGGGCTCCAATGTGTTGCTCGCCGACCTGAATCCAAGCACCGCTAATCAAAACATTCAGCAGATCCTGGACGGAAAATGGAAAAAAGGCATCGTACCTCCACTATGGGATGGCAAAGCAGCCGAGCGAATTGCGGGTATTTTAGCCAATTTGTAAGAAAAGAGGCAAAATTTAGATCCGAAAAAAAATTATCCGTTTTAGGAATTTCCTAATTTGAAGGCTTAACCAATTGCGCGCAAATGCCGCCCAACGAAAATTGGCGGCATTTGCACGTTTTATACCCTTTACTACCATGCGTTACAGCTGTTTTTTCTTGTTCTATGCGCTGATGTTGAGCACCTCCCTCAGCGGACAATCCAAATCCTCAAAGCCTGCAACTACCCCCGTGGTGGTGGTACCTGTCGCTACTGCGCTGCCCAATGAGCTGCTGAGCGGCTTGCAATACCGCAACGCTGGCCCTACTCGTGGCGGTCGGGCTACAGCCATTGCTGGCGTACCCCAACACCCATTTACTTTTTATTTTGGTGGCTCGGGAAGCGGCGTTTGGCGCAGCAACGATGCAGGAATCTCATGGGAAAACATCTCCGATGGCCAGATTCCTTGTGGATCGATCGGTGCCATAGCAGTTGCGCCCTCTGATCCCGCGGTTCTGTACGTGGGCACGGGTTCCGCCTGCCCGCGCGGCAACATATCCGCCGGCGTAGGAATGTACAAATCGAGTGATGCTGGCAAAACTTGGCAAGCTGCTGGTTTGCCCAAATCCGGGATGATCGGCAAAATTGCCATCCACCCCAGCAATCCGGATCAGGTCTACGCTGCGGTCTTGGGCAATCCCTTTGGCCCCAACAAGGAACGTGGAGTTTACCACAGCAAGGATGGAGGCAAAACCTGGGAGCAATCGCTTGCCGTCAACGATTCCACGGGATGTGTGGATTTATCTATGGATCCTGCCAATCCGCGGATCATTTACGCCGCCATGTGGCGAGTAGAACGCAAACCTTGGACGCTTTTTGATGGCAACGACAAAGGGGGACTTTGGAAAACAACCGATGGCGGTACAACTTGGACTAAGCTGACTGGCGGTTTGCCCACCGGTTTACTGGGAAGGATCGGCGTGAGTGTTTCTCCGGTGAATTCCAATCGGATTTATGCCATGATTATAGCCGCTGAAGAAGATGCGGCAGGAATGTACCGCAGCGACGATGCCGGAGCCAATTGGATCCGCATTTGTCGGGATCACCGCATTCGTCAGCGCGGTTGGTATTACACCCATGTCACCGCCGATCCCAAAGATGAAAACACCGTTTACCTCTGCAATGTCGATGCCCTGAAATCGATTGATGGCGGAAAAACGTTTGACATTGACTTGAATCCGCCGCACGGAGATACCCACGGCGTATGGGTCAATCCGGATAACCCCAATATCCTGATCAATTGCAACGACGGAGGGGCTTGTGTAAGTTTAAATGGCGGAAAAACCTGGACCACGCAACTCAATCAACCCACTTCGGAGTTTTACCGGGTTACGGTTGACAATCAGTTTCCTTATCGACTGTATGCTGGACAACAAGACAATTCTACCATCAGCATCCCGAGTCATGATCCTGGCGGCTTGACTCCCACTGAAAATTGGTTTCAGGTGGGTGGTTCAGAATCTGCTGATGTAGCGGTCAATGGCGCTGATCCCAATTTGATTTGGAGTACCGCTTACAGTGGCGAGATTACCCTACTCAACCGCCGTACCGGACAAGTGCGCCAAGTAACGGCCTATCCGCACTTTACCGAAGGTACCGAAATGCGCGACTTGAAATACCGTTTTCAATGGAATCCTCCAGTGTTGGTATCCAAATTCAACCCCAATGTGGTCTACTATGCTTCAAATTATGTACACCGCACGAGCGATAGTGGCCAAAATTGGCAGATCGTAAGTCCTGATTTGACCCGAAAAATCGATGCTTATCTGGTGATGCCTGGCGGCCCAATCCAACATGATGCCACCGGAGTTGAAGTGTATTGTTCTATTTTTTCGCTGGAAGAATCCCCTTCTCAGGCCGGAGAATTATGGGCGGGAACCGATGATGGCCGCATCCACTACACCAAAGACGAGGGAAAAACCTGGACGGAAATCACGCCCAAAAACATTCCCAAAGAGTGTACCATCAATAAGATAAAACTTTCCACCCATGCTGCTGGCCGGGCTTTTGTAGCCGTGCAAAATTACCGCAACAACGATTTTAAACCCTATATTTTACGCACCACGGATTATGGAAAAACTTGGTCGCTGCTGACAGATGGAAAAAATGGCATCCCTAATGGCCACTTCGTTAGAGCGGTGGCGGAAGACCCCGATCGGCAGGGCTTGTTGTATGCAGGAACTGAATATGGCCTTTACGTTTCTTTTGATGATGGCCTGAATTGGCAAGCGCTGCAACTCAACTTGCCGGTTGTGCCCATTACCGATCTGGAAGTATGGCAAAAAGACCTCGTCATCAGCACCCAAGGTCGCGGTTTTTGGATCCTCGACGACCTCACGCCCCTGCACGCGCTCAACCGCAGCATAGCCGCTGCTCCATTACAATTGATCAAACCACGCGCGGCTTACCGCACCGATATTGACGGTTATGCTGCTAAGTTCAATTGTTTTTTGGCAGAAGCACCCGCCAAAGAGATGCCGTTAAAAATGGAAATTTTGGACGCTCGCGGGGCAATCGTTCGCACTTTTAGCAAAGACACCAGCAATTTCCGCAATCGATTGTCTTTGAAAAAAGGTTGGAATACCCTTACTTGGGATTTACACCACGATGGTCCGCAAACTGCCGAAAATTTGGTATTGATGGAGATGGGCGTACCCATTCAAGGTCCTTGGGCAATACCGGGTAAGTACCAAGTGCGTTTAAAGATGGGGAAGGAAACCCAAACCCAAGACATTGAAGTCCTTCCCGATCCCCGCTGGACGGATGTAACGCCGGATGATTATCAAGCACAATTGACCATGGCATTAGAAATCTCCCAAATGATTACTGCTTCGCAGTTGATGGTGAAAAACATCCGTTCGCTGCGCCAGCAAATGCAGAATACCGCCCAATTGGCGGTACAATCGGGGCAAAACAAAAAGCTCGAAACCTTGGCTACCGAGCTGGGTAAACAATTGACTGCGGTTGAGGAAAGTATTGTGCAAAACAAAGCCGAAGCCGGACAAGACAACTTCAACTATCCTCGGCGCTTCGTCAACCATTTGGCGCGTTTGTACAGCGTCGTGATCTGGGATCATGAACGCCCCACCGGCGGCGCGATTGAAGCTTATGAAGATTTGAAAAAAGTATTTGCAGGCATCAACACCCGTTATGGAGTGGTTCGCGATAGCGCCGTCCAGCAGTTTAATCAACTCTTGGAATCAGAAAAAGTACCCCGTTTGCTTATCCCTTTTAACAAATAATCCGTTTAAGACTTTGTTTGGCGCTACTTAGTTAGGCATCTAAAACAGACCTTCCAGGCTTTAGCAAGCTCGAAGGTCTGTTTTAATGCTAAGGCATGAGTCAAGTGCGCTTTTTTTCATAATTTCGCTGTAAACAAATCCAAGCATGAACAACAATTATGTGGCCATCATGGCCGGCGGAGTAGGTTCTCGATTTTGGCCTTCGAGCCGCACCGCTAACCCCAAACAGTTTTTGGACATCCTCGGGGTAGGTCGTTCTCTTTTGCAGATGACGTATGATCGATTTCTAAAGCTTTGCCCTAAGGAAAACATTTTTATCGTCACCAATGCCCAATACAAGGATTTGGTAAAAGAGCACCTTCCCGACATCACCGATAATCAGATCCTGTGCGAGCCTTCGCGCAACAATACCGCACCTTGTGTGGCTTATACCGCTTTTAAATTATCGGCACTGAATCCGGAGGCCAATTTGGTGATTGCTCCTTCGGATCACATCATTTTGGATGAAGTCGTTTTTGTAAAAAACTTGAATCAAGCGCTGGATTTTACTGCCCAAAATGACGCTTTACTTACCCTGGGCATTGAACCTACGCGCCCCGATACGGGATACGGCTACATTAATTTTGATAAAACAGCCCAGTCCGGAACCCATGTACACAAAGTGATCCGTTTTACGGAAAAACCACCTTTGGATAAAGCGCAGGAGTTTTTGGCCAGTGGGGATTACCTCTGGAATGCGGGTATCTTTATTTGGAAAGTTTCCCACTTGTTAAAAGCATTTAAGATGCATGCTGAGGATATTTACGATATTCTGGCCGCTGGTCATTTGCATTACAACCAAGAAACCGAGCAAGATTTCATCAACGAAGCTTACCCCACCACTCCTTCCATCTCTATCGACTACGCCATTATGGAAAAGGCGGAAAATGTGTACACCATCCCTTCTAGCTTTGGCTGGTCGGATCTGGGTACTTGGGCTTCGCTGCATGCTGAAGCACCTTATGATGAGCGTGGCAATGTAACCAACGGCACGCCATTTCTTTTGTACAACGTAAGCAATTGTTTGATCCGCGCACCAAAGGGGAAACTGGTGGTCGTCAAAGATTTGGATGATTTTATTGTAATTGACGAAGGTGATATTTTATTGATTCATCCCAAATCCAAAGAACAAGAAATCAAAAAAATAACCGAAGAGGTGGGACTAAGTATTGGTGGCGACTTTGTTTAAAAATAAGTCGATAATAAAATACCCATTTAGTCTGCCAATTTTTATCGGTCTCTTTTGCCGCAATAGAATGAAACAACTACTGATTATTTTTTTTGTTGGTTTTTACCTGTCCGGGTATGGTCAATCTCTACAGGATACGAGCACGATTTGGCAGGTTGAAGCCTTAGATGGTAACGTTTACCGTGGTAAAATCATTCGTCAGGATGCTGAGCAGATTGAATTGCGAACCGCGAATTTGGGTTTATTGATCATCAAAAAAAAGGAGGTTAAAGCACTAGCTCCTTGGAATGCGGAATCTAAAAAGAACCCAGGTTTAAATCCGGAAAATCAGCAGATCGATCGCTATTTTTTTCAATCCAGTGGTTATGGTTTGCGCAAAGGGGAGGCTTATTATCAAAACAATGGGGTGTTGCTGAATCAAGTGAACGTGGGGCTTACCGAAAATTTTTCGCTAGGCATAGGCGCAGTACCGCTGTTTTTGTTTGGTGGCGCGCCGACTCCCATCTGGATTGTGCCCAAAGTATCCATACCGCTGATTGAAAACCGCCTCAACTTGAGCGTCGGCGCGTATGTAGGGACTGTGGTGGGCATTAAAAGCCCTTTTTTCGGCATTACGTATGGTGCAGCAACTTATGGCTCCCGCGATAACAACCTAACTGTTGGCATGGGCTATGGGTTTGTCGATGGAATCTGGGCAAACAAGCCTTCACTCAGTTTAAGTGGCCTGGCTCGCGTCGGCAAAAGAACGTATGTGATCACCGAGAATCATATACTAGGGTTAGGCAAAAAAAACCGTTTTGGTTTACTTTCTTTTGGCGCCCGTACCGTTTGGCAAAAAATTGCTTTGGATTACGGACTCATTGTGCCAATTTCTAATTTAAATGTGTTTCTCGCCTTACCTTGGTTGGGTATTGCAGTACCTTTTAGAGTTAGAGCGAAAGTAGGCGGATCAACTCTTTGAGAAAAATAAATAGCCATGAAATTGATTATTAACCGTTTGTTGTTGTTGGTTGCGCTGGTTGTCGTATTTAGCGTAGGGTTTTTGCTGGCCAAATCCTGGTTCCAGCCCAAAGAAAAAACTGTCACCCAAGAAGAAGCGACCATTCTACTAGAAAAAATCAAAACGGTTTCCAAACTGGTTACTGTGGAGGGTTATTTTTCGGAATTGTACAACTACAAGGATTACTGGTCGTATGACTGGTCAATTTTTCGAAAAAAAGCCTTGCTTCGGGTAAAGGCGCGGGTTTCGGTAGGTTATGATCTGGGCAAAATGAAGATCAATATGTTGCCCGATCAAAAACGGATTATCATTACCAATATCCCCAAGGATCCAGAAATAATCTCCATCGATCATACCATCGACTACTACGACATCACGGAAGGTTCTTTTAATAGTTTTACGGAGGCTGATTACAACAAGCTCAACAAAAATGCCCGCAATTTTATTGCCAATAGAGCCAATGACAGCGATCTGCTCCCCCGTGCCCGTGCCCAAGGACTTCAAATTCTTGACCTGATCCGTTTCATGGGTGAAAATGCTGGCTGGAAAGTGGAAATGGATGGCGCCGCCCGTGCCCCCAAAAATATCGGGGTTGATAGCCTAAGCAAATAATCGAGTCCTCCTATGCAACAACTTTCTCCTCAGGAATTACGCGCTTGGCAAACCACCGACAAACCCTTTCTGTTGGTGGATGTCCGCGAACCCAAAGAACATACTGTTGCCAACCTAGGCGGCTTACTGATCCCCCTGGCCAGCGTTTTAAAACACTTACCCGATTTTGACGTCCAGCTTCCAGTTGTAGTGTATTGCAAACGCGGGATCCGTTCTCAGTTGGCGATTCAGCGTTTGTCGGCGCGCTTACCGCAGGTTGAGTTTTATAACCTGGACGGGGGTTTGCAAGCCTGGGAAAAGGCAAAATAAAAATTGGCACTTTTAGCAGGGTTTTAATAATTTCCTATCTTGAGCCACAACGATTCAAAATTTTACTCATTCCAGTTGTTGCAATGCGAATAGCGGCGTTCAACAACTTTATTTCAGCAGGATTTATGAAAAACGGTTTCTTTGGTCACCCTGTTGGGTTGTCTACCTTGTTTTTTACAGAGATGTGGGAGCGATTTTCCTACTACGGGATGCGCGCCATCCTTATTCTGTTCATGACCACCCCTGCAGCTCAGGAAGGCATGGGCATGGTCAATTCTGAAGCTTCAGCGGTGTATGGCTTGTATACTGCCGGCGTTTATCTACTTACCCTACCTGGTGGTTGGCTGGCGGATAATATATTTGGTCAACGACGCGCCATTTGGTACGGAGGGATTTTGATCATGATCGGTCACTTGCTGTTGGCAATACCCGGCGTAAATGGCATCTTTTTCCTCGGCCTGGTATTCGTATCGATGGGTACTGGTTTGCTCAAACCCAACATCAGCGCTATTGTTGGTGATCTGTATCCGGAAGGCGGCGCACGCCGAGACTCAGGATTCTCTATTTTTTACATGGGCATCAACTTAGGAAGTTTCATTGGGCAATTGGCGGTAGCTTATGTTGCTGAAAAATACAACTGGCATTTGGGATTTGGCTTAGCCGCCATCGGTATGTTCCTGGGTTTGGTACAATTTAGGCTTACCCAAGGCAACCTAGGCGATCTTGGATTGACGCCAAAAGTGAAAGAAAAAACCGATGGTCCGGTCAATAATACCAATCGCAATCTATCATTGGCATTGGCAGTTACACTACTTGCATTTTTGGCTTTATTGCAGGCTACCCAGGTAATTGATGTTTTCACGGCGCAGGGTTTGGCCAAAGCCATGGGCGTAGTGATCGTTACGGTCACCTTGTTTTACTTTCTGTTTATCTTGATTGCTGGTGGGCTTGATCCTGTTGAGCGGCGTCGGGTATACGTGATTTTCTTTTTGTTTGTGGGCGCAGCTTTATTTTGGGCCGGTTTTGAACAAGCAGGTTCTTCGCTTAATCTTTTTGCCCGCGATTACACCAACCGCACTTACTTCGGCTGGGTGATGCCAGCAGGATGGTTCCAAAGCGTCAATTCTTCGGTGATCATCGTATTTGCGCCCGTCATTGGTGCCCTTTGGGTCAAATTGGCCTCCAAGAATTTGAATCCCAAAACGCCCATTAAATTCGGTATTGGTTTGATTCTGATGGCCGTGGGTTTTATGGTGATGTATTATGCCGCAAAATTGGCGGTGACCAATGGCAAAGTAGGCAGCATCTGGTTGATTTGCGCCTATTTCTTTCACTCCATTGGCGAATTGACATTGAGTCCGGTAGGTTTAAGTGCAACCACCAAATTAGCCCCCAAGCGATTCTTGGGTCAGTTGATGGGCATCTGGTTTGTTGGTGCTTCTTTGGGCAACCTGATCGCTGGTTTGTTTGCGAGCGGCATCGAACCATCCGACGCTACTCAATTGCCTGGCTTGTTTTGGTCGGTCGTTGTTTTTGGCGGGATAGCGGGTTTGTTCTTTATCCTGTTTAGCCCGGTATTGCAAAAATGGACGGGAGATATCAAGTAAGGAATGAGTCAATAAAAAAAGCCCCCATGCACTACTTGCGCATGGTGGCTTTTTTTTATCCTTTTAGCGATTAGGGTTTTGGAAGGTTCCTTCGATTGACCCAAACATCAAGAGTAGGGCAGCCTTGGATTTCGCTATCAAATGATACAAAGGTTTTTCCAATACGATCCGTTACCCAACGGTTGATGGTTTCATTGCGTTTTGATTCGATGGCAGCCTTTTGAATTTTGGAATAATCCAGTGCCAAGCTAGCCCGGTGTGGAGGAGTTCGGGTTTGCAACTGGATCAATCGGTAATAGATGTCACCGGCTGGGTCGGTATATTCTACTGGTTTGGAGATGTGCCCCATCTTCATGGTATCGACAGTAAAATAGATATCTGGATCCAAGTCGCCGGTTTCAAAAAAAGTATTACCGGAAGAAGGGTTTACCATGCGGCCGTCGTTGTTGTGGCTTTGAGCTTCTTTATGACCAAAGCGCTTTACGGCCAAAGAAAACGATGTGGAATCATGGACGATGAGCAAACGCACGGAGTCCAGAAAATGTCGAGCGACAGCAAGGTCTTCATCCGTTACTTCGGGTCGGATAAGGATGTGCCGAACATGGATGGAGTTACCCCTTCGTCCAAGCATCTGGATGATGTGAAAACCAAATTGCGTCTCAAAAACTGGAGAGATCTCCAGATCTTGCAATTTATAAGCTGCTGCTTCAAAATCCGAAACATATTTTCCGCGTTTGGCCCAACCTAAATCGCCGCCAGCTCTGGCAGATCCATCATCAGAAAATTTTTGAGCCAGTGCTGCAAAATCCTCCCCACCTTCAGCAATCCGTTTGCGGATGTCGTCTAATTTGCCGATGGTAAGGCGTTTTTGTTCCTTGTTGATGACCGGTTTGTAGACAATTTCACCGATTTCTACTTCCGAGTTAAAATAAGGCAAACTGTCTTTGGGT
Source organism: Chitinophagales bacterium (assembly GCA_038240665.1). Classification (GTDB taxonomy): domain Bacteria; phylum Bacteroidota; class Bacteroidia; order Chitinophagales; family Saprospiraceae; genus Haliscomenobacter. The sequence goes on from JBBRGN010000001.1 coordinate 21,540, forward strand.
ATTTTTTGAAAAAATACGCGTACTTCGGAGGGTGTCACCGTGATCTTATCCATGATTTGGGCGCGTATTTTTTCTACCAACAATTGCGCCTTGAGTTCCTGGCGAAACTGTTCTTTTACGGCGCTTACTTGCTGGCCGTAGTAGTCCTCAAACTGCTTAAGGTCGCCGTTCATGTAGCCTAGAATCTTTTCGATACGAGCGTTGAGTTGGGTTTCAACATCTTCGTCTTTCACCTCGATACTGTCCAGTTTCGCTTGATTAAGCAGCATTTTGTTGACCATGAGCTGTTCCATAATGCCACAACGGGCGTTGGGCGGCAGTACACCGCCACGTTGCGACTTGGTATAGGAAACTTGTTCCTCTACTTCGGAAAGCAGCACCATTTCACCGCCAACGGTCACCACAACCTTGTCAAGCATTTCTTTTTGGGCAAAAAGTGCAGCCACAAAAAGTAAAAAAATGGATGTAAGCAGGTATTTCATAACACTTCTTTCTTTTGATCGAGCCTGGTACTAAAGTTGTTGCAATAGCATCAAAACTCGATTGGCCCTTGCCGATAACATTCAATATAATTTCACATCGTTTTTTCGCAAACCCAGCTCAAATAGATCTTCGCGTTTTTGCTCCAGCACTTTAATTTTGCGGGAGTGGAGGATAAATTTGCGTGCTTGCTCTTCGATGTACCCCAATGGGGCAATTTCTTTGCGATTTTTCAACTCCAACAAGCGGAAATAATACACATATTGGCCATCCGTTTGTCGAAATTCTCTTTTTGAGCTGACATTATCGGCGGTTAAGGTGCTTTTAGGCAACACCGCCGCAATGTCGTCTACCGTATACCAGGTACTGTCCCTCAACCGTTGTGCAACCGCAAATCGGTTGCAATACTGTTTGAGTTTTTGGAAGTTTTTGCCTCGCGGCGCGCTCCAAAAGCGGATCAAGCTATCGGTTTTGGGTACTGGTATCGGGAGTTTGATGAAAAAACAGCGTAAGATAGGGCGTTCCAATTGGTATTGCTCCTTGTTTTTTTCATAAAACTCCTGTAACTCCCCTTTGGTGATCGTCGAGTCCAAAAGTTGCTCTACCACTACCTGTTCGTAGCTGTTGCGGATCAAAGAAGCTCGATAATCCCGCACCAGTTTATCGATATTCAAATCTTTGGGCAGGTGGCGTTCTGCTTCATACAGCAACAACGCTTCGCGTACCCAACGATTGACATAAGCCTGTACAATGAGGGAGCTATCGCCTTGCGGAATACCCTCCGGAAACATGCCTTCCATCTCAGAGATGTACAGGGTTCGGTCGTGAACTCGGGCTAAGAGTCGATCTTTGGGCGTTTTACTGGATAAGTTTTCACACCCAACAAATGCGATCAGCGCCAAGAACAAAAGATACCATTCTATTCGCTTTATCCCTTTCAAAGGCCGCTATTGTTTTTTCACTAAACCCTCAAAGGCTGCCTTTTCAATCTTTACTGGATATTGCTTGCGTAAGGATTCTACCCACTGTCCTTCCAAATAATCTTGGTAATCAGCAATGATGTATCCTCTAGCTTCATTCAATGCTTTATCTTGTTCGGGTATGATTTTCTCAATCTTCCGAAAGGAAAATTCATTGACCTTGGTATCCAGTTTAGCTGGCGATACTTCCCCTACTTTCCATTCTTGGAAAGACAAAGCCTCGGCAGTTTTCCCTTTTTCAAGAAATTCTTCAGTAGCACGTATACCCACGCTATCGGCATTATTGAACCTAGAAAGTACTGCTCCCGCATCATTTTTGCGGCTGTAATTCCTAATCGGTTCAATGAGGTTTTTATTGCCGCCATCTACATAGTAAGCAGTGATTACTGCGCGCTCTTCCCACTTATATTTGCCTTTGATGGTTTTGAAAAAGTTTTTCAAGCCCAAAGTATCTTGAGAAGCTTTGTCCCACACATTGATCCGAGTGGCTTCAAAAAGTAAAATACCTTCTTCGTACTCGCGAATCAATGATTTAAATTCTGGGTATTTTGAATCCAGCTGTTTTTCTTCATAGCGCAAACAAACATCGTCGATGTATTCTTTGTACAAGGCTTCAATGGCTTCGCTTACCGGAGTTTCTTTACCCATGCGTAAGCGCTGGCGCGAAGAGCGGCTGAGAAAATCAGTGAAATCACCCAACGTATATTTTGCTTTCCCCAAATTAAAAATCAAGACTTCTGATTTTGGTTCTGGAGCATGCCAACGGAAAGTAAAGAAAGTATCGGTAAGTGTTTTAGCATATTTAGCTACTACGCCAGGTACTTCTTTAAAACCGTTGATGCGCTTGATGTCATCAATCATGGCAACCCGGGCCATATCAAAACGAGCATCCCTTTTGATGCGCGCTTCTAACTGACTCTTGGCCATCTCAAATGGTTGTATTTCTTTCTTACTGATCCGCTTAAGAATGTGCCAACCTACGCTGGTTTCGAAAGGTTTTGAATAATCTCCATCCTTTTCGACGCTGAAGGCCGCATCTTCAAAAGGTTGTTCAAAACGATTGATGCTTACAAAACCAACATAACCGGCTTTTGAGGCCGACCGGCTGTCTTCGGATTTCGTTTCAGCCAGTTGTTCAAATGGGGTACCTCTTTTCAAGTTGCTGTACAAGCTATCAATACGAACTTTTACAATACTTGGATCAACGTCTTTGGTACGCAATAGAATATGCGCTACTTCTACCTCTCCTCGGGCAGGACGACGGGAAAGCACTTTAAGCAAATGATACCCAGCAGTGGTACGAATAGGCATGGACACTAGTCCGAGAGCTTGACCGTAGGCTGCGGTTTCTAAGCGGTAAAAACCATTGGGGAACAACGCAGTAAGGTAACCAATATGACCGCCATTGTCGGTGGCGGAGCGATCTTCCGAAGCTTCGCGCGCTACCGTCCCAAAATCTTCACCTTTAAGAATACGGCTGCGCAGCAACATAATTTTATTGTACGCCACAATGGTGTCTTCCCCTTTTGCTTCTGGCGTTAAAATCACCAAAATATGGCTCAGATCAACATCCTGTTTGGAACGTTCGTACACTTCATTGGTAAGCCGCTCGGTCACCTGTTTGTTCATCAAATAGGAATCAGCCAATTGGCGGCGGTAGCCATCCAATTCTTCTTTTAGCGCTTCGAGGGTATCCAAGCGCATGTCTTTGGCCTTTTTGACCTTCAGTTTGAACTTGACGTACAAGTCCAAATACTCTTGTAGGGATGCACGTGAAAAATCGGCCGTTTTTCCATTCGTTTTGGAATAGATGTATTTAAACTCTGAAGTCCGTACCGGAACATCAGCTACGGTAAACAAGACTGGGTCGTTATTGTCCTGAGCCTGTACCAGTGGCAACGCCAAAAAGATCCAGGAAAGAACCAGTAGCATTCTCTTTGCCATGGGTGGTTATAATTGGTTTAACAAACGTTTTTTATACTGCTCTTGCGCCTCAAACTTAATCTGAGAGCAACTAATTTCTTTCGTGTTTGGCCTTTTTTCATAAGGCCCCGCAAAATTAGCAATTTATTCCTGTACATAGACTCTTTTTACCCGCGGAGCTATTCCGGTAAAAAGCTCGTAAGGTATGGTTCCAGAAGCTTCGGCTAAAAGTTCGATCGGAGGCTCTTTCCCAAAAATGGTTACCGAATCTCCTTCCACAGCTTCCGGGATATGCGTTACGTCAATCATGCACATATCCATACAAACTCCGCCAAGAATAGGCGCCAATTGATCCTGTACTTTCACCTTGAATCTACCATTGCCCGCAGCTCGCGGCAAACCATCGGCATAACCAACGGAAATGGTGGCGCTGCGCAAAGGTTTTTCAGCTTTGGCTCTTCGGCCATAACCGATCGTTTCGCCCGGTGCGATGTCCTTAATTTGGGAAATGGTGGCATGTAGACTAAAAACAACCTCAAGTGGTTCAGGTAGGGTATTGCTGACATCAATCCCATACAAACCAATGCCCAAACGCACCATATCCATCTGGTATTGTGGAAAACGGGTAATGCCGTTGGAATTGAGTAAATGACGGATGGGGCGGTATCCCAAAACGGCAATGAGGCGTTCGTAAGCTTGATGAAAACGCCTGGCTTGCTCGTGGGTAAAGTCATCGTGCTGGGGGTCTTCACTGGCTGCCAAATGGGAAAAAACGGTACGCACTTCTAAAGCTGGTCGTTGTCGCAAAAAATCACAAAGCGGCTCGATTTCATGTTGATCAAACCCTAGCCGATGCATACCGGTATCGATGCTTAAATGAATGGGTAAATTGGCCTGGCGGTGAGCCAGAAAATCCGTCAGCTCCCGCAGCTGTCGAATGCTGTAAACCTTGGGTTCCAACTGATAGCGAAGCAATTGTTCAAAAGAGGCTGGTTCGGGGTTGAGTACCAAAATGGGGGTAAGGATCCCCGCTTCGCGTAATTCTGCACCTTCATCGGCATAAGCGACGCAAAAATAATCGGTGCGCAATAACTCCAACAAACGCGCTACTTCCTTACTGCCAGCGCCATAAGCGGAGGCTTTGACCATCGCCATCAGCCGTACGCCTGGCTGCAATGCCCGCGAATAGGCGCGAAGGTTGTGAGACAAGGCCGTTAGATTGATTTCCAAAACCGTTTGGTGGACTTGTCGCGACAATACATCGGCCACGCGTTCTAAACCAAAAGTACGCGCTCCTTTGAGCAAAATGGCTTCATAGGCAAAATCTAGCGCCGGTAAGGCCTGTATGAGTGCATCGGTATGTTCAAAATAATGTTGTCGGATTGTAGTGGGTAAAATCTGCTGCAACAATACCGCTTCTTTACCGACCCCAATGACCCGCTGAATGTCCTGTTGTTGGATTAAGGCACCAATTTTCTGGAACAATACCTCCGGTAGTTCGCCGCTTTGTAGGATATCGGTAATGATGAGGGTTTGTGACCGGTCTTGGGCATGTTGGTTCAAAAACTGTAAAGCCAGTTTTAGCGAGGTGATGTCGGCGCTGTAACTGTCGTTGATCAGCACACAGTCTCGACCTCCTTCTTTGAGCTCCAAACGCATGGCCACTGGTTCAAGCCGCAACATCCGCTCCTGGATCTGAATGGCGTCAACCTTAAGAAACAACATTACAGCCCAACAATGAATGGCGTTTTCGATGGAAATGGCATCGGAAAAAGGCAAGGTGATTTGACAAGTTTCTCCTAAGTATTTTCCATTGATCGTGCTGTGCTGACCACTTGTATGCTGGGAGAGAATGGATAAATCGGCTGGAAGGCCCTTTTTTGACCAAGAAAAAAGGGGTCTACCTAGTGCGCGAATAGCGGTGTATACCTGCTCATCGTCACGACAATAAATGATGCGTTTGCTGTTTTTGAACAACAATAATTTTTCTTGTAATTTTTGTGCTTCACTGGAAAATCCCTCCCGATGTGCTTCTCCAAAAGTGGTAAAAATGCCATAATCACAGTTGATGATGGCAGCCAAGGGCAGCATTTCTCCTGAATTGGAAATACCCGCCTCAAAAATGCCCAATTGATGTTTTTGTCCAATTTCCCAGACCGATAAGGGTACCCCCGCTTGTGAATTGTAGCTACGCGGGCTCCGCACAATGGCATAATCGGGATGCAACAACTGAAAAAGCCATTCTTTGACGATCGTTTTACCGTTGCTACCGGTGATGCCAATCACTGGCAATTGAAAGCGATGACGGTGATGTAGGGCTATTTGCTGTAAAGCTCCCACGGTATGAGGTACTTGCTCAAAATTGCCCAAAGGAAAAGCCGAAAAATCCACGGGTTCGGACACTACAAAATTTCTAACCCCAGCATGATAACAAGCAGCTATGAAGTGATGGCCATTGTTGCGAATACCGGGAATGGCAAAAAAAAGCGCCAATTCCGGAAAAATGATCTGCCGACTGTCCAGCAGCAAATGTTCAATGGGCTGTCCTTCTGGGCTGCCATAGTGTGCTTGCCCCTGGGTGATGGCGGCGATCTCCGAAAGTCGGTATTGCATAGTTGTGTTTTGGAAAAGAAATGGAGTAGGCTCTTGGGAATGATTCCTTATTTCAAATCAAAACCCAAGTCGCTCCGAAAATATTTTCCTTCATATTCAATGCGCGTAGCATTTTGATTAGATGTATTCAAGGCTTCAGGGAAGGTAGCACCATAAGAAGTTATTGCCAATACCCTACCACCATTGGTAACAATCCCTGCCCCTGCTTGTTTGGAACCAGCATGAAAAATCAAACTTCCTTCCACTAAGTCCAAACCGGAAATGGCTTGGCCTTTTTCATAATCCCCCGGATAACCACCCGATACCAATACTACCGTCGCCGCAGCACGGTGATCTTCTTGTATGGCGTGATGACTCAATTGGCCATCAAATAAAGACATGGATAGCGCTACCAAATCATTGGTCGTACGTGGAAGTACGACTTCGGTTTCAGGATCACCCATCCGACAATTGTACTCAATGACCAAAGGATCATTGCCTACTTTGATTAAGCCAAAAAATACAAATCCCCGGTAGCGAATACCGCGCGTAGCTATGCCCTGAATGGTGGGTTTAATGATCCGCTCCTCTACTTTAGCCATCAAATCTGCATCTACAAAAGGCAGCGGCGAAATAGCGCCCATTCCGCCGGTGTTCAAACCCGTATCGCCTTCGCCAATGCGTTTGTAATCTTTGGCCACTGGAAGAATTTGATAGTTATGCCCATCTGTAAGGGCAAAAACCGAAAATTCGATGCCTGATAAAAACTGTTCGATCACTACGGTTGAGCTGGCTGCTCCAAATTTTCCACCCAACATACTGCGCAACTCGGCTTGGGCTTCGTCTACAGCGTCGAGGATCAGAACGCCTTTACCGGCAGCCAATCCATCCGCTTTGAGGACAAAAGGCGGTTGTTGGGTAGTCAAATATGCCAATCCGTCTTCCAAAGTCTCGGCAGTAAACTCGCGGTAGCCAGCAGTAGGGATGCCAAATTCCTGCATAAAGGCTTTGGCAAAGGCTTTGCTTCCTTCTAAGCGAGCGCCCTCCGCTGAGGGGCCTACCACAGGAATATGTTGAAGCTCGGTATCCTGTTGAAAAAAATCTTCAATACCGCGTACCAAAGGTTCTTCCGGACCAACCAGCACGAGTCCAATATTTTTTTCCAGTACTAAATTTTTTACTGCCGGAAAATCATTGGGATCAACCGCCCAATTGATGCCTTCCAAAGCCGTCCCTGCATTGCCTGGAGCAATATACAATTCGTGGCAAAGCGGGCTTTGACGCATCTTCCAGGCCATACAGTGTTCCCGGCCTCCACTTCCCAAAATCAGGATATTCATCGGATTGAGTTTTTTTTGCGGGGCAAATATAATAGATAATCACCCAAATCTGTACCGAGATTCAACCATCCTATATTACAAGTGTTAACCTTAATTGTTAATTTTACTCCTGACAATGATTTTTGTCATTAGAGATCTGTGGCGATGGCCGCGATTGATCGCTATTTCTGATTCATCTCAACTTACTGTTTTGGCAACTGAAAATAAGAACAAATTCGACCTCTATATCTTGCGACGCATCATGGGTCAGGCGAAACCATATCAAGTCACCTTGATCGTTTCAGCCATATTGGCGGTCCTTTCGGCGCCGCTGGGTACTTTGCGCCCCTATATCGTGCAGGTGATGGTGGATGACAACATTTTCCACATGGATCTAGCTGGATTGGGCAAGATGGCCATTCTGTTCATCATCGTGTTGTTTGTCCACGCGGCAGTTCAATACTTTTTTCAGTACCTCACCAGCTGGTTGGGGCAGATGGTAGTGCGCGACATGCGGGTCAATATTTTTCGACACATCACCAGTTTGCGGTTAAGTTATTTTGACAAAACGCCCATAGGAGCCTCCATTACCCGTACCATCAACGATATGGAGACCATCAACAGCGTTTTTTCTCAAGGCATCATCACCATGATCGCCGACGTGCTTACGCTGTTTATGGTATTGGGGATTATGTTTTATACGAGTTGGAAATTGACGCTGGCCTGTTTAATGACCTTGCCTTTTTTGATTTTAGCGAGTTATGTATTTAAGGAAAAAGTCAAAAAATCCTTTCAAGATGTCCGTACCCAGGTGGCCAGGATGAATGCTTTTTTGCAAGAAAGAATCAGTGGAATGCGCATTGTCCAGATTTTTAATGCCGAGCAGCAAGAGATGGGGCGTTTCAAAAAAATCAACCGGGATTATACCCAAGCCAACTTGGATTCAGTGTTGTATTATGCGGTCTTTTATCCGGTAGTGGAAATCATTTCCGCAGCTTCGCTTGGTTTGATGGTTTGGTGGGGCGCGCGCGGCGTTATCGAAGAAGAAGTGACGATGGGTGCCCTAGTGGCTTTCCCCATCTATTTGAATATGCTGTTCAATCCGATTCGTACTCTAGCAGATAAATTCAACACCCTGCAAATGGGTTTGGTGGCTGCCGAGCGGGTATTTACGCTGCTGGACGATCAATCCTTTGTAGAAAAAAGTGGCAACCAAGAACCCTCAAATGCCGAAGGTTCAGTTGATTTTGAACACGTTTCTTTTGGGTACAACGATGAAGATTACGTATTAAAAGATGTTAACTTTCACATCAATCCAGGCGAAACCCTAGCAATAGTAGGCGCTACTGGTTCTGGAAAAACGACAATCATCAGTCTTTTGAATCGTTTTTACGAAATACAGGAAGGCGCTATAAAAGTAGACAACCTGGATATTCGCCAATATGATTTGCTGGCATTGCGCCGCCGTATTGCCTTGGTTTTACAGGATGTATTTCTTTTTTCAGGAACGGTATTGGAAAACATCACCCTTCGCGATTCTTCCATTAGCCGGGAAACCGTGATTCAGGCATCTAAGATGATTGGAGCCCACGCGTTCATTGAAAAACTTCCCGGAGGCTATGATTACCAAGTGATGGAGCGAGGCGCTACATTATCAATGGGACAGCGACAGTTGATTTCATTTGTACGAGCGCTGGTGTTTAATCCTGATATTCTTATTTTGGATGAAGCTACTTCCTCAATTGATCCAGAGTCAGAATCGGTGATTCAATTTGCCATTGAAACCTTGATCGCTAAACGCACTTCCATCATCATTGCGCACCGATTGTCCACCATCCGCCATGCTGACAATATATTGCTGATGCACAAAGGTCAGGTTGCTGAATATGGATCACACGAAGCCTTGATGCAAATCGAAAATGGTCGATACAAGCAATTGTACGAGATGCAGTTTTTGGTAGCGGGTCCAAGTTTGGCGGTATCTTAAAAACAGCGTTGTCGAAACGGGTACTTACATCCCTTTCCATTTCCACAAATAGCGGGAAGCATGCGATCGATATGGGCGCCAAGGTTCGGCAATCTCGGTCATTCGAGCCCGCAAAGGTTTGCCTTTGAGTTCATCGCCGATTTCGTAGAGTCGAATGATGGCCTGTTGGATGCCCAAATCATCTATGGGAAAAACATCGGGGAAGTGCAAGGAAAACATCAGGATCATCTCCACCGTCCAACGACCTACCCCTTTGATTTGGGTAAGCAACTGCACGATTTCCTCTTCGTTGTGCTGCTGCCAGTTGTAATTCATTAAATTATTTTCCAGAAAAAAAGTGGCGGTATTGCGCAGATACTGGGACTTTTGACCGGATAAGCCTACCTGGCGAAGCTTTTCAAGCGGAATTTCCAGCAAACGATTTGGCTCAGGATACCCGTCTTCAAAAAGATCGAGAAATCTTTGGTGAATGGTAGCTGCGGCTTTTACCGACAACTGCTGCGAGGTAATAGAATCCAGCAAGGTAGTATATACGTCCGTTTGCTGAACCGGCCATTCTGGTAGGTCAATCGCTGTCAAAAGGGGAGCCAATTTGGCATCTTGAGCCAAATGGAGCATCATGTAGGTGTTATCCATGGGTTGCGGTAAAGTGGCTTAAATAGCTACCGATATTTTTTGGGGTTGAAAACGCAATTCGAGAAACTGATCCTGAAAACCCATTTTTTTTGCAGTGGCCAGTGCAGGGTGATTCGATCTCACGGAGAAGGAAATATCGCCATCAGTATACAAAACCGCGCGATTGATGAGTTCTTGCCAAATCGTTTCTTCGCTGAGGTAAGGAGCACCGACTTCGGCCAGGAGCAATATATTTTCTGAGCGGATGCCTTCCATGCCCGTTTTGTTGACAACCACCGCGCCGATGATGCGCTCGCTTTCCATCATCACAAAGATAAATCCTCCAAATGAGGGGCGGTTTTTCAAGGCATAATCCACCGTTTGGAGAATAGCCGAAGTACTCGTGTCTTTGGCGTTGTTCGCAAAAAAATACAACAATGCCGACTTCTCGGCTGGGTTAATCCCGGTAAAGGCATTAAAAACATGTACACTGCGTTCCATTGTCGTCCGTTGATTAGTAGAGTTTATATTTCAGAAGCCCTGAAGACAAACTCCGATACATAGATAAATCTGCTCTCAAAAAGTTATGTGCAAGGGACGGGTGTGAAACTAAAAATATGGAGGTAGAAAGCTGTAGATGTCTAATCGGTTCTAGCATTAATTCAGTATTTATTTTTTTTTCACAAAAAATAAATACTGAATTAAGTACTAACTTTTAATTCTGTCCTCAAATTACCATATTGCTAGATAATGACAAAACATTTCTCCTTATTTGTTCATTTCCAACACGTATTAATATTCAGTTAACGTTATTCGAAAAAATATTGTGTCTGCTATGAAGCGAAAATATACCTGGATTAGGCTTTTTGGAACATTACTCGTGTTGTTTGTCGTCGACCTGGCAAATGGACAATCGGTCTATCACCCTAAGATTGACAATGACCTTTGGCGCGCACTTAATGAAAAAGGACAGGTCGAAGCCATCATTTTGATGAGCGAACAAGCGGATCTTAGTTTTGCCCTTAATCTGCCAACCAAGGAGGAGAAAGGTCAATACGTTTTCCAGCGACTGAATGAAATAGCCGATCGCACGCAAGGCGCTGTTTTGCAATTGCTCCAACGCCAGAAATTGCAAGCTATCCCTCTGTACATCGTCAATGCCATTTACTTGCCTGTCCTGGATCGTGCTACCGCGCTTCTCTTGGCTGAGCAAAAAAACGTAGCCATCATGATGCCCAATCCGCAAGTGTTCAATGAATTACCGCGGGGGGAAGCAGAGCAGGCCACCCTACGCCGAGCAGGCGTGGAATGGGGCGTAGCAAAAATCCAAGCGCCCCAAGTTTGGGCGTTGGGCTTTACGGGTCAGGGAGTAATCATTGGCGGTCAAGACACGGGCTATAATTGGGATCACCCGGCCATAGCCAACAAATACCGCGGTTTTAAACCCAATGAACCAGCGGCCCACAATTACAATTGGTACGATGCCATCAGCAAATCTAGTCCACTAAACTCCGACACCATCAACCCCTGTGGCTATCGCAGCAATGTCCCCTGCGACGACAACAGCCACGGCACGCACACCATGGGCACCATGGTAGGCGATGATGGACAAGGCAACCAAATCGGGGTTGCTCCCAACGCCAAGTGGATCGGTTGTCGGAATATGGATCGTGGCTGGGGCGCTCCCAATACTTACCTAAGCTGTTTTCAATGGTTTTTAGCCCCCACTGGGCTGGATGGAAAAGGCGCTAATCCGAAATTAGCACCGCATGTGATCAATAATTCCTGGGGCTGCCCGGCTCAAGAAGGCTGCAACAGCAACAATTTCAACTTGATGGAAACGGCAGTCAATAATTTAAAAAAAGCGGGAATTGTGGTGGTGGTTTCGGCAGGTAACGCTGGAAGCCAATGCAATACCATTAATGATGTACCCGCTGAAATTCCCAGCAGTTTTTCCATAGGTGCCACGCAGATCAGTGACACCATTGCCAGCTTTAGTTCGCGCGGCGGAGGTACTTGGAATGGAAAAAAAGTGCTCAAACCAGAAGTATCCGCTCCTGGCGTTAACGTGCGCTCCTCTATCCCTGGTGGTCGCTACGCCAGCTATAGCGGAACCAGCATGGCGGGCCCGCATACCGTAGGCGCGGTGGCCTTGATGATTTCTGCGAATCCAAGATTGGCCGGACAAGTGGATCTAATTGAATCGATCCTGGAACGTACCGCTGTACCCATCAAGTCTACTCAAAAATGTGGCGGCATACGTGGCGATTCGATCCCAAACACAGTGTATGGCTACGGACGCATCAACGCCCTGGCCGCAGTTAAAGAAGCCATGCGCCTCACCAGCCTGCCTGAAGTGAGCGATGATAAATTATTGATGCGGGTTTACCCTAACCCCGCGAATGAGCAATTTTTGATCGAAGTTGCTGATTTACCCAGCAACGGATCCTTAGAGCTTTTTGATCTTACCGGACAATTGCTCAACCGCCAAGCGATCGGTTCGGGTCGCAATCAAATTTTGGAGGTCAAAATTGGTGATCTTCCCAGGGGCATGTACCTCTACAGACTACAATCTGGAGGAAAAACTGGCGCTGGAAAAATAATCAAGGAGTAGTTTTTTCAAACATCCTCTAAAAAAGAATCGTACTTTTGCTGCTTCGCGTACAGTTAGCAGTTCGTGGCGCTTTTTTGAGCACCAGCAAGCCTGCAACTTGCCATCTGAGCCGGTGTAAAACCAGGCTGGCATTTTGTTAACGTACCCAATCTATTTTATGAAACGATTGTACAATCGCGTCAACAACCGCGAATTGAAGGTGCGTTTGGCTAACTTAAACGAGCAACGTACCACCCTTTCTTTTTACCAATACCACCAAATAGCTGATCCGGAGATTTTCCGGGATCAATTGTTTTTCGATCTTAACAAACATGGCGTATTGGGCAGGATCTATGTAGCGCATGAAGGAATCAATGGGCAAATATCCGTACCTACGGATCGTTTTGAAGCGTTCAAGACTCAATTGTTTAGCATTCCCTGGCTCAATGGTATTCGGCTCAACATCGCAAGGGAAGACGATGGTAAATCCTTTTTTAAACTCGCCATCAAAGTGCGGGAAAAAATAGTTGCCGATGATTTGGATGATGCTTCTTTTGATGTCACCAAACGTGGAAAACACCTCAGTGCCCGGGAAGTCAACACGCTTTTAGCTGCTGCTGACACGCTGGTGGTCGATATGCGCAACCATTACGAAAGCGAAGTGGGGTATTTTAAAGGCGCTATTCGCCCCGATGTCGTAACTTTTCGCGAAGAGCTGCCGTTGGTAGAAGAGCTGCTGCAACCTTACAAAGAGCGCAACATCGTGATGTACTGTACTGGCGGTATTCGCTGTGAAAAGGCCAGCGCTTATTACCTCCACAAGGGGTTTCAAAACGTATTTATGGTGGATGGTGGTATCATCGAATATTCCCGTCAATGTGCAGAACAAGGACTTCCTAATCAATTCCTGGGCAAAAATTTTGTTTTTGATGAGCGATTAGGTGAACGCATTTCGGAAGATGTGGTTGCCCACTGTCATCAATGCGGAAAACCCTGTGACACGCACAAAAACTGTCTCAACGATGCTTGCCATTTGTTGTTCATCCAGTGTGGGGAGTGTGCTGAAAAACACCAACAATGCTGCTCGCAGAAATGTGCTGATTTTGTACAACTACCTGCTGAAGAACGAGAGGAGCAGCGCGAAAAAATGGCGTTCAACGGCAATAAGTTTAGCAAAGGTCGATACAAAGCCCAAAGACGAGGCGACGAGCTGAATCTAGGTTAAAGAACAATAACGAAATATAGTAAACTTTTGGCTGCCTATTTTTTTGACAATAAGCTATATCCTAAGGAATAAGCCAATACCCAAACATACACACCCGACATGAACTGGAAAGAACGGATCTTACTTATCCTCCTTGCTGCGTTGAACTTCACGCACATTTTAGATTTCATGATTATGATGCCGCTGGGCAATTATCTGATGCCTTATTTCAAGATCAACCCACAGCAATTCACCCTTCTGGTATCTGCCTACACCATTAGCGCGGCAGTTTCAGGATTTACTGCTGCTTTTTACGTAGATGGTTTTGATCGCAAAAAAGTATTACTGGCGGCCTATTCGGGGTTTTTATTGGGAACCATTGGCTGTGGTTTAGCGCCCACCTTTTACCTATTGTTGTTTGCGCGTACCTTTGCGGGGATATTTGGCGGCTTGATTGGTGCTCAGGTTTTGGCCATTATTGCCGATAGCTTTCCTTATGAGCGTCGGGGTGCAGCAATGGGGGCGATCATGTCAGCTTTTGCCATAGCTTCTACCTTTGGGGTGCCCTTTGCGCTTTATTTGGCTAATTTATTCTCTTGGCATGCGCCTTTTTTGCTGGTTGGTACCCTGGGCCTGCTTTTAATCCCCATGATTGTCTTGTATTTACCGCCGATGACTGGTCACCTGATCAACGAAAATGCGGAACACCGAAAGCGCTGGACCATCATCACCGATATTTTAAAAGAGAAAACGCAATACACGGCTTTGATTTTTAGTGGCTTGATCATGTTTGGTCATTTTTTAATCATCCCATTCATCAATCCGTTTATGGAGTTCAATATTGGTTTTTCAAAAAACATTACCCCGCTGATTTACCTCGTTGGGGGTGTTTCTGCCTTTTTTTCTTCTAATATTTTGGGGCCGCTATCCGACCGCTATGGTAAATTGTCAATTTTTATGATTTGCACCTTTTCAGCGCTCCCCATGATTTTTCTGGTTACCAATTTACCTCATGGTATCCACTACATTCCTGTGCTTATTCTTTTTGGACTTTGGTTTACCGTGGCTACCGGAAGGGGTGTTACCGCTGGCGCTATGGTAACCAGCATAGTAAGTCCAGCTCACCGGGGCAGCTTTCAGAGCTTCAACAGCAGTTTGCAACAGCTGGGAACAGGGATGGCTTCTTTGGTTACCGGGTTTATCGTGATCAAAGATCCCACCAGCGGGCGACTGTTGCATTACGATTGGGTAGGCTATCTAAGCATAGCTGTTCTTATGGTTTGCATCTACATAGCCTACCAAAATTTCAGCTATTTGGATAAGCAAAAAAAAGAGGAATTACGGGTGAAAAAAATCGAGGGAATCCCAAGTCACGATCTATCACAAACCCCATAAAGAATTAACCTGGTATCCAATATTGCTAAGTCGCTATTGGTATTTTAAAAATGTCCCGATTACCTGAACCAATCCGTTGGTAGCCACAAAATCAGGCTTTAAAATTGGTGATGGTGTAGATCCAACCGCGTCTTTGATGCTGATGTTTTTGCCATTCACCTGCATCGTGATGGTTTTGCCCTGAAGGGTTTTGAACACTTTCCCATTGATGAAATGATTGGAAAAACGGCGTGCTTTAATGATGTGGTAGCTCAACTGTTTGGCTAGGGAATCTTTGGGTACAGCATCCAAATTGGCTAAAGTAATACCGGCATTGGTAAAAGCCTGATCCGAAGGTGCAAAAACAGTAAGCGGACCACTGCCTGCCAAACGCCCTGCCAAATTTCCGCCAACTTTTTTCAGCGCTGCTGAAAAAATAGTTAGCTGGGGATTTTTCGCTATTGTTTTGGACAAATTAGCAGTAGCCGGCGATAAAAATCTGTCGATTTTATGAACCACGCCATTTTGAGCATCAATATTTGCACTTACTATCCGCGCTCCATTGAGGTAAATATCTTGCCCCGGATTGCTGATGTAGAGCGTGCTGTTGATCACCAATATACTGGATTGAGTAGTGTCTAAATTTGCCAATTTGGAAGTATCTGAAAGGACACGCAGGATCAAAGGGGTATCAATTTTTGTGCGGGGGAACAATTCAGTTGCTATTTTCGTGCCCAGGATATGATACCGCAAAAGAGTAGCAATGGAATCAACAGAGTTAGATAGGATAGCTGCTGTATCCTTAAACCCCGCAGCATGAAAAGCCGAATCAGTAGGCGCAAAAAAAGTCAAATTACCGGCCTTCAAGGTTCCGGTCAATCCTACGTACCGAATAGCCGCACTGAGCATCCGAAACTGAGGGTCGCCATTGATGACCTCGTAAATCGTATTTCCCCCACTTATCACATCTTTTTGGCAAGTTGTAAATAAAAAAAATGCGCCTAGTAACGCTAAAAAAACATAACGACGTGCTGAAAAGCGGAAATTAGAACTGTTCATGCTATATGGATTGATTTAAACCTGCGGCCAAAATTAGGGAAAACCCCAACATTCTGCCAGAAAAACTTTATGCCTTGGGGTCTTGATTAGATCCCCAAGAATTAGCAACTTGGCGAAATATACATTGTTGTTGAACGTTATTTTTTTTAACACTTGACGCATGCCAACCATTATACTTGGGAACAAATAATGAAGCATTTTTTGTAAGCCGAGATAATTTGGAGTAGCATGGTCTTTTTTCCATTCAGCGTTACCTATTAAACTCTTTAAAATTAAAACGACCATGTTAAAGCCCTACTTTGATCCCCGTCTTACTGAAGCGGGCTGCGATGAAGCAGGTCGTGGATGTTTGGCAGGACCAGTGTTCGCTGCGGCCGTCATTCTACCTAAATCTTTTCGGCACCCCCTCATCAATGATTCTAAACAACTTTCGGAACAGCAACGCTTAGAAATGCGCTGCATCATCAAAGAAGCCGCCATAGCCTGGGGTGTTTCGATGGTGGAACCCGCCGAAATTGATGAAGTCAATATCCTTAATGCTTCTTTTTTGGCCATGCACCGTGCCATTGAACAACTCGATCCCCAACCAGAGTTGTTGCTGATTGATGGCAACCGTTTTCGGCCATATCCAAATTTGCCCGCTGAGTGCGTTATCAAAGGCGATGCCACCTATATGTCCATAGCAGCGGCCTCTATACTGGCCAAAACTTATCGCGACGAGTACATGCGTCAGCTTGCAATTGGCCACCCTGAGTATGGTTGGATCCAAAACAAAGGCTATCCTACGCTAGGTCATCGGCGCGCCATTCGCGATCATGGCCCTACCCAGCACCACCGGCGTTCGTTCCGGTTGTTGCCCGAAAGTACCCAGGGTCGACTTATTACTTAAAAAATACGTTTATGTGCAATAGCAGCTTTTCAAAAAATAGCCAAACCTGTGTTTTGGCTATTTTTTGGTTTATTTCAGTACTATTGCTGCCCCTTTTTCGTCAATAAGAATAAAACATGAGCTACCTGAACATCATCTGCTTTTTTTTGCTGTTTGCAGTTTTTTCTATCCGTCCAGGATACAATTTAGATTTTGAGTTGATCGATCCACAAACTAAAATCCCCTACGGTTGGGATATCCGCGGAGAACAGATGCCCTCCAAAGGTTACTTTTTTTCCATCGATTCCAGCACGGTTCAAAGCGGTCGCTACGCTCTCCTTATGACCACGGATCCTGCGGCTAAAGAAAAAACCGATGGCATCTGTACCTATGTGATTAAAGGCCCTTTTTCGGGAAAATATATTCTGTTATCCGGTTATCTCAAAACCGAGCGCGTGAGTCCCGGCGGTTTTGCTGGGCTATGGGTTCGTGTAGAGGGTGATCATGGCATGCTCGCTTTTGACAACATGGAAAAACGCCAAATCAACGGTACCAACAATTGGGAAGCGTTTACCACCCGAGTTCCTTTAAGTCCTGATGCCACCCGCATTTTGATCGGCGGATGGATTCAAGGCAACGGTAAAGCGTGGATCGATAATCTTGGCATAAAATATGGTGAAGAATGATTCAACAATAAGATACCCATTTTGTCTGTTTCTTTTGCTGCCTTATTATCGACTCATTCCGGAGTGATTTTAGGGCGTCTCTTTACATATTATTTTTTTGTGAATTTTCGTTGAGATAAAAATTAATTTCCCATGCAACAACTGAGAAACTTTTTCTTTTTTCTTTTTCTATTTGTTTCCGTACACCTGAGCGCGCAATCTTCTTTTTATACCATATACGTAGGGGCTTTTAAAAATCCCGCGCCAGAATCTTTTCAACTTTTACAAAAACTGGGTTTTGTCTATGCCAAAGACCTCACCAATGGCGCTTATGATGTCTACATCGGCGGCTTTGATGTACAAAATCTAGCCGATCAAGCTTTAAAAGAAGTTCACTTGCAAGGCTATGCTGCTGCTAAAGTGGTTCAAACGCCACTTTCAGGCAAAAAAAATGTAGCCATCATTCAAGTGGCTACCTTGGAGCCTGAAAAAAGCATTGCTTGGTCAAAATTTACTCCCCTGGGCAATCTCTACATCATTCCCTACACGGATAAAGTAAAAATGACGGTTGGTATTTACAGCGATATCGAAAGCGCCAAAAAACAATTGCCAAACATTCAAAAACAGGGATTCCCGGATGCTTTTGTACGCAGCGTACACCCTGCTTTTTTGCATCCTGTTGGTTCATTTGAAAAAGGAGAAAAAACAAAAGAAGTAAGCGCTACCTTCCAGTTGGATCATGCGCAAAAAGGAAAAACGGTGGCCCTGAGTAAGAACCAGCTGCCACCTACCACCTATTCTTCTGGCGGCGTCCGTTCCTCCACTACCGCCAAAGGCATTCCTCCAAGTAACGTCAATACCAGCCCGGTACCACAAGAATACAATTTCAACCCCCAGCCGCAGCCGAATACGCCTACAGCAGGCGACTTTACCGCTACCGCCAAAACGCCTGCTACCACGCCAGTAAACCCTGGTTATCAAGTGCCGCCTGCTCGTACTTTCGCTTATGGCAATTCGCCAAGTATTGAAACAGCGGCTCCAAATCCAGAATGGTCAAACAAGGGAGTAATCGGCGGCCCCGCTTCTACTGTACCTTCAGAATACAATTACAATACAGGCAACCCAAGCAGCAACCAAGCTGTACGTACTGCATTTTCTCGGCGCTCCGTGGTTGAATTACAGCGTTTGTTGAAAGCTGAAAACATTTATCAAGGTCCAACCGATGGGTTTTACAATGCAACTACCGTTCAAGCTTACCAGGCTGCCAAACAGTCGAATCCGGAGTTGGCGCGGTATCAATTGTTTGCCCAGCGGCAAGGAAAAAACATTCCGGGCAGCGCGAATCCTCTTTTGAGTTCCATTAACCGCTTGGGCGACGATGCTTCAGCAATCAGTGCTTTAGCTTCTTCCCAACATCCGCTAGCAAGAGCTTATCAAGCTTATCAATTGCTGGTGGCTCGCGGCCCTGGTATTGAAGTCAATAACCTGATGAATACTTCCATTCAAGGTGCCTTTGGAGGAAAAACGACGCCGGTTGTTCCTCCTTTCGATTACCGCGCCACCTACGCTTACAACGACCTGAATCAGTTGATCCTGCACTTGAACTACATCCACTCTGTGCTGGGCAACGATTATCCGGTTCCTTGCTGGTTGGCACGTCGGCATCCCAAGGAAATAGCACAAGTTCAAGCTGTTTATCAATCCTCGACCGATGCGCAATTGCCGCTCCAAAGTTGCGATGCGTTCAGCGACTGGGAGGATGTGCAGTTGTTGCAAAACATTGCGGCTGGAGTTGGCGCCAGCACGCCCCCTAGCGGTTTGTTGATGCAGGCCGCTTCGCAACGTGCGCGCTTGTATGAAGGCAGCGCTACGGTAGAGGCCGCCCAACAGCAGCAGTTGGAAAATTGGTTGACTACGCTTTGGGGTAACCTAACGGCTTGGGGCAATCAAGATCCGCTGCACCAACAATTGGTCAAAGCCATGCGGATTTCATTTTTTGAAACCCAAGTAACAATAGAAGATTACTACCTGAGCAAAGGAAACACGCCTGAACAGGCGCGCGGGCTAGCACTCGCCACCCAACATACTTTGGTGAGCCCTTATTTGCAGCGGTTTAATTGAAAAAAATAGCGTTGGTAGGTCGCCGTTTTAGGCGCACATTATTGACAAAGAGATGCAAGTGAAAGCTTGCGTCTCTTTGTGGTTTAGAGCGGAAAAAAAAGGTGCAAATACGAAGTTTTTTCTTTTTTTTGAGAAAATCTCTCCTATAATACTCAAATGCTCGTAGAATTCACTGTCGGCAATTTCCTACCATTTAAAGAAAAGCAAGTCTTAAGCCTGCAAGCGACACCTATTAAAAATTATCCTGACTCCCCGCCAATTTTAACGGGGCGCTACAAATTACTTAGAGGGGCTATAATTTATGGTGCCAACGCTAAGTGCGCCATACACTGGTTTAACAATTTCATTGCCATTTCTAGGTCTTAGCCAGGAAGGGTACAAAGCCATTACTTTTAAGCTGTTAGAAAGTGACAAGACAAAAAATGCCTTGCAAGATTTTTACAATCAACTCGATTTAGGTTTTGACGACATTAAGATCATCAAAAAAACATTCGATCCGGGGGAATTGACCAAAGATATTGCCGAAGCATCGCTAAAGCAAATAGCAAGTGATTTGGAAGGAAAAACAATCATTAATGTAAAAACGCTACATAAAAAGTTCAATGCCTACAATGAAATAGTTAAAATCGAAGAATTTGACTTAAGAAGTCTAGAATCATCTGGAACCAATAAACTTTTTAATATTTCAGGTCCAATATTCGATGTATTATCAAATGGAGGGGTCTTGATTATTGATGAGTTAGATGCCAGTATGCATCCGCTGCTCACCTTGGCTATATCCAAACTTTTTAATTCTGTTGAACACAACCCACACAATGCTCAATTGATTTTTTCTACACATGATACCAATCTTTTGAGTTATGGCAATTACCGGCGCGACCAAATCTTTTTTATTGAAAAAGATGCATTTGGTGCCTCAAATCTCTATTCCCTAGTAGAATACAAAGAGGAAGGGAGAAAAATCCGCAATGATCGCTCTTTTGAGAAAGATTATATTCAAGGACGTTATAGCGCTATTCCACAAATAGGAGACCTTATAACGCTTTTCGTTAATGGCTAGAAAAATTAAGATTGACCCAATTGTTCTAAAAAGACGTGAACGGCAAGAGGCAAAACGGGCAATTGATATAAAACAAAAAAGAAAACATTATCTCATTGTCTGTGAAGGCGAAAAGACAGAACCCAATTATTTTGAAGCACTGAAATCTGCCTTGCCTACAGGAGTATTGGATGTGTTTGATATCAGCGTACAAGGTATTGGCTACAATACCGAAAGTCTTGTAAAACAAGCCATTGAGTTAAGAAAAAAACTGGAAACAAAATCTAATCGACAAATTATGGGTTGTTTTTGATAAAGATAGCTTTACATCGGCATCCTTCAACAACGCCATATCCTTATGTGAAAAGACTTCAAAAACGGAAGCAGCCTGGAGCAATGAGGCTTTTGAACTGTGGTATTTACTCCATTTTGAATATTACAATACCGGAATAACCCGGGAAAGTTACAAACTAAGGATTCAACAAAATTTAAGAAATCGAGGTCTAACCATTTTTGTATATGAAAAAAACAGACCCGACATGTTTCAGATACTCACCCAATTTGGCGACCGCAATCTCGCTGTGAAGCACGCTCTGAAATTAGAAAACATCTATTCCGGCGCGCATGATTTTGCCAATCAAAATCCTTGCTCAACGGTATATAAGCTTGTTTCTGAGTTATTTAGTTTGGAACATTTATTAAAAAACGACGAAAAGGGATAATTATTCAGGGCTTATTTTTCCAGAAACAATCCCCTTGAATCCGCCAAAGAATAAACTTTGACATTTTTCCAAATACCAAGTTCTTATAACTTCAATCCGGATCCTCCAACGAAGTAAAATAAACCGGCGTCTGTACCGCCCGACCGCGAATGGATTTGTACACCACCGACTGAATCCGCTGGCGGATGTCCAACCGTTCCAAACGGGTATTGTGCATCGATGGATAAGTCCGGTTGGATAAGAAGATATACACCAAATTCGAGCTGGGATCCACCCAGGCGCAAGTACCCGTAAAACCAGTATGCCCAAAAGTGCGATTGGAAGCCAAAGAGGACATATTGGAAGGCTGGCTGCCCAACGGAAACATATCAAAACCCATCCCTCTTCGAGCGCTGCGCTGATGACGGGTAGTAAAATCATTCACTGTTTGGCTTTCCAGGAAACGGTGCCGGCCGTAATAGCCTTTTTGTAACAACAGCTGCATGATAACCGCCAAATCATTGGCAGAGGCAAACAGTCCTGCATGACCGCTCACGCCGCCCAGCATGGCTGCTCCCATGTCGTGTACATATCCTTGCACGCGTTGCATGCGAAAATACCGATCTTCTTCCGTAGGTGGCATGCGTTTGATGGGGAATCGCTCGCTGGGATTAAAGCTGGTATTTTGCAATCCAAGCGGTTGATAGAAAGTTTCATCCGCGTAAGCATCCAAAGGCTTGCCTGTCTGTTTTTGTACCATTTTGGCAAAAAGGTAAAAACCAAGATCGCTATATTTATAATTGGTATTGGGGCGTAGATCCGACATCCGGATTTCGTGCATCACGGTGTCCATATAATCCCGACGTAGAAAAAGATTGGCGGCCACGGGCACATTGAAAGAGTCAGTAGGCTCGTAACGGTAATATTGATAAGAAGGTTTGCCAATGAATTCAGGTTCTTTGGAAAGGGTTTCTTTGTAAAAAGGAAGCCAATTGGTAAGCCCGGCGTAATGCGCCATGATGTCCGAGATCACCATGCCGTTTTTATTGGTTCCCTGCAATTCAGGTAAAAACTGACTCAGCGGTTTATGAATATCCACTTTGCCTTCTTCCACTAAATTCATCATCGACAAGGTAGTTGCTGCTACTTTGGTCAAAGAGGCCAAGTCAAAAATATCATCCACTTGCATGGGTTCGTCCTTGGCATAGGTATGATAGCCGTAAGCTTTTTGAAAAACAATTTGCCCATCCTTAGCCACCAGCACCACACAGCCTGGAGCCGCGCCGCTGCTGATGCACTCATTTGCCACCAAATCAATGCGGTTAAGTGTATCCATGCTCATGCCCACTGCTTCAGGGAGAGAATAACCAAACCGGGCGGCAGTAGAAGTTTCAACTCCACCATTAAACTTGCTAAGTGGGGAAGCGGTCACAGGCAAACGGCCATGCATGCCAAAAGCGCCAAAAAGCGCTTGCGCAGCAAGATCTTGTACGGTTTCTTCGCCATCGTAGGCATCCAATACCCAATTAAATTCATCAAAATATTTCAAGCAATAAGGAGATCCGAAGACGGTCAATACCACTCGGGTGCGGGCATTCAGTTTTTTCAAAAAATCGATGGTGCTTTGGGTAAGCCCATAGTTTTTTGCCGCAAACTGACTCATGTCGTGTAATCCGACGACAACCACCTTGAATTTTGTCAATTGCCCAAGCAACTGTGCCTGCCGATCCTCGCTGAGTTCTTTTTCGGCTTGTAAGTGCGTCATTTTTGCATAAGATGCCAAGCGATTTTGAAAAGGGGTTTGGGCGCTGGCGCCAATACTCAAGGAAGCAAAAGAAAGGGTATCCAAACGACCAAAAGGCACCAAGCGGTCTTTGTTGCGCACCATAGTGAGCGCATTTTTGATGAGTTCGCGGCGGAGCTGTTCGGCGGCGGGCGTACTCAAATCACGGCGCACATTTTCAACAGGAATAGCCGTGTATTTGGTCAGCCCCAAACGGTATTTGTTGTGCAGTACTCTTCGCACACTTTCTTCTATTTGTTCTTTGCTGAGTTTGCCTTCGCTGATGTAGGATTTTATGAGATTGAGCCCCGCTTCGATGTTTTCAGGAACACAAAGGACGTCATTACCCGCTAAGATCGATTCCGCTTCCGCCAAGCCATTGGAAAAGTTTTTGGTCAAAGCTTTCATTTCCATCCCGTCGGTAAAAATCAGGCCTTGGAAGTTAAGCGATCGGCGTAAAAGATTGGTGATGGTATTGCGAGAAAGAGAGGTAGGACGGTTGGGGCGGTCGTCTAGTACTGGAACTTGCAAATGGCCTACCATTACACTTCCTACACCATAATTGACCAAGGCGCGAAACGGATACAACTCCGTGCTATCCAAATGAGCCATGCTGTAATTGATAACCGGCAGGTCGAAATGAGAATCGGTATTGGTATCGCCATGACCAGGAAAGTGCTTGGCGCAGGCCAAAACGCCGTTGTCCTGCATGCCTTTCATATACATGTATCCCTTGGTGGTTACATTGTCGCGGTCTTCGCCAAAAGAGCGGTAATTGATGACCGGATTGGCGGAGTTGTTGTTGATGTCCACATCGGGAGCAAAGTTGACATTGATACCTACCCGACGGCATTGACGGGCAATTTCTTGCCCCATTTTGTAGATCAAGTCGTTGTCTTGTATCGCCCCAAGCATCAATTGCCGAGGAAAACTCATGGTAGAAGCAACCATGCGCATCCCCAATCCCCACTCGCCATCGATGGCCACCATTAAAGGAAATCGCGACTGTGCTTGGTAGCGGTTGATTAATTCGACTTGTTTTTCGGGAGTTCCTTGAAAAAAACAGAGCGAACCAACGTGGAATTTGCGGATTTGCTCTTCCACCTGGGCGATATGTTCAGGCCCTTTATCCGAATGCGCTCTGATCATCACCAATTGTCCCAAACGCTCATCTTGCGACATCACCTGGTAAACAGAATCAACCCAGTGGCTTTCGGCAGCAGTAGGCGTTTGCAGGCTAGATATTTTTTGAGCTTGGAGGTGTAACGCACTACATGCCAATACCACCATCAATGTGATCAACGCTTTCATAGTCATCTTAATTTTTCCAGTTTCCTTGTAGATTGGGCTTATAACTCTAGTCAGTAGTACCCTAAAAAACACTCGTATTCTGGGTGAACGGATAACACAACCATGGGTACGGCTACGATATTAGCCAAGATGCGTAAATATAACCAGCTCAGCGGGCAAAAAAAATCCCCAAGGC
Organism: Chitinophagales bacterium; assembly: GCA_038240665.1. Lineage (GTDB taxonomy): Bacteria > Bacteroidota > Bacteroidia > Chitinophagales > Saprospiraceae > Haliscomenobacter. The sequence goes on from JBBRGN010000001.1 coordinate 46,329, forward strand.
ACTTTTATACCTGCATTTGCAGGAATTTATCGTTTCTCCACTTTCCAGCTCTTAAATTTAATATTTCTCCAGGATTATTAAGCATTTCGCAATTTATTCGTAAAATATTAACTTTTGCCTTATTTTGTTTCCAAGTTACTTTTGTCCTAAAAATATATTTCAAGCCATTATTCAGGTTACCAATTTTCTAAGATAATGGCTACATTTCGATCGATTATCTTAGAAGTACTGTACTGTGTTTCTTTACTTCAATATCTTCACCTACATTTAAAATCAAATTTCATCACTCGTAAAATTTCTATATGAATAAGCGATCCTTGGCCTTAACGGCAGCTTTCCTTATTGGATGGCTCACCACCGTTTTGGCTCAAAGTACCGACGAAGCCCTTCAGCCGGTCACCAAAACTTTTGCTTTTAAAAATGTAACGATTGTCGTAAAACCAGGCCAGATCATCCAAAACGGAACCATCGTCATTAAGGATGGACTCATTAGTGCTGTTGGCCAAAACGTAGCCATCCCTGCTGATGCCCGCGTGATGCCTGCAGATTCCCTTTTTGTTTATGCTGGATTTATTGATGGCTTGTCCAATACTGGCATCCCAAAACCAGAACCCCGTCCTGGAGAAGCGCAGGGTCCAGGCCAACAACGCGGTCAAGCACAACCCGGCAGAAATCCTGGCACCCCCACCAATGAACAGGCGGGTATTCAACCAGAGTTGCGCCCTCGTGATCTGATTAATCCCAAGGATAAGTCGATTGAGGAAATGCGCAAACTTGGTTTTACAGCTGCACAGGTAGTACCTAATGGAAAAATGTTGCCCGGTAGCAGCGCGGTGATTTTGTTGGGTGGCGCTACCGCTGATGCCATGCTGGTAAAGGAAAACGTGGCGCTTTTTGCTACGCTATCACCGGCCACTGGCGGTTTTTATCCCAATACGGTCATTGGTGTGATGTCCAAATTCCGGGAATTCTACAAACAGGCAGAACAAAATAAAGCGCACGAAAAAATGTACGCTGCCAATCCGGTCGGTATGGAACGCCCTACAGCCAGTCGCTCGTTTAGTGCTTTGTACCCGGTTATCGAAAAACAGCAATCAATCTCTTTCTTGGCACCTGATTTGAAGTCGATCTACCGTGTTTTTGCGCTTCAACAAGACCTCAATTTTCAGCTCATTTTGAGTGGCGTAAGACAAGGCTGGTTGTTGGCTGACCAAATTAAGGCCAAGAATATTCCTGTACTATTGTCGCTAGATTTACCAAAAGCGCCCGATAAAAAGGATGCGAAAAAGGATTCAACTGCCGCTAAAGATCCGGAAATGGTAAGTTTGGAAAAGCGCCGTGCCGAGGAAATGAAAAACTATGAAACCCAAGCTGCCGTTTTTGCTGGCAAGGGCATCACCTTTGGTTTTTCGGCCTACAATGCCAAAACCGCCGATATCCGCGAAAGTTTGCGCCGCATGGTCAAAGGTGGATTGAAAGAAGATCAGGCTTTGGCAGCACTTACCACTACTCCTGCCGAAATGTTAGGTGTATCAAAAACAATGGGCAGTGTGGAAAAAGGCAAAATGGCGAACCTCGTAGTAACCAAAAAACCTTACTTCGACGAAAAATCAGCGGTACGCTATGTTTTTGTAGATGGTATGCCTTACGAATATGAGATCACTCCAACCAAACCTGTCGATGCCAACGCCAAGGTAAAAGCCGCTGGAAAATGGTCGTACAAAATTGAAATCCCTGGCCAACAAGCAGATGGCATTTTCAACTTAACCGATGAGGGGGGCAAAATTGGTGGAACCTGGGTAAGCAGCCAAGATGGTCAAGCACGCCCTATATCCGCTGCCGAACTAAAAGGCAATCAATTGACTTTTAGTGCTGTTGCTAATGTTGGCGGTCGCGATATACCTTTAGATTTTGAACTTACCCTTGAGTCTGCCAAATTTACGGGCAAGGTAAAGGCTGGAAACTTTGGCACTTTTGATGTTGCCGGAACACGCGATGGCGATCCGAAATAATTTTTTATTCCAAAAAAGGAACACCAATGAAAAAATATTTTCACTTCATATGCTTATTGCTATTGAGTCCGCTGTTTTTGCTGGCTCAGTCAAAAACGGGTAGCCTGTTGATCAAAAACGGCACGGTGCTGACCATCACCAAAGGCAATTTGTCGAATACAGATGTGCTTATCGTTGATGGAAAAATCAAGCAAATTGGCGCCAATATTACTGCCCCGGCAGGTGTCAAAACCATCGATGCTACGGGAAAGTTCGTCATGCCCGGCATCATCGACGCGCACTCCCACATCGGGATCGACGCCGTCAATGAGGCTTCCAATCCCATCACGTCAGAAGTAGCAGTAGGCGACGCACTCAACCCTATGGACATCGGCATCTACCGTGCTTTGGCGGGTGGAACTACCTCGTCTCATGCCATGCACGGTTCGGCCAATGCTATCGGCGGTCAGTGCCAGACCATCAAACACCGCTACGGAACTATGAATCCTGAAGACTTGCGGATGGAAGGCGCGCCGCGCACCATCAAGTTTGCTTTGGGCGAAAACCCCAAGCGGGTACATGGTGAAGGTAGAGGCATCCAGCCACGTACACGGATGGGTGTGGAGCAAGTTATCCGCAAAGGATTGGATGAGGCACGCAATTATGCAGCGGCGGTCAAAAAGTACCAAGAGGAGAAAAAAACCAATCCTAATGCGCTCCCTCCTACCTACAACCGCCGTTCAGAAGTGTTGGCAGGTGTATTGAGCGGTGATATTTTGATCCATTGTCACTCTTATCGTGCCGACGAGATCTTGATGATGCTCAACGTTTGCAAAGATTATGGCATCAAAAAAATTACTTTCCAACACGTCAATGAAGGATTCAAAGTAGCACCGGAGTTGGCTAAATTTGGCGCTAGCGCTTCCGTTTTTGCCGATTGGTGGGCGTACAAGTTTGAAGTATACTATTCTACTGCTTACAATGCTGCTATTTTGACCAAAAACGGTGTACTCACTTCCATCAACTCTGATTCACCAGATTACATCCGTCACTTGTACCACGAAGCCGCTAAAACTCAACGTTATGGCGGACTTACCGACGAGGAAGCTTTGGCATTGATCACCATCAATCCAGCCAAGCAATTGGGTATTGAAAATCGGGTGGGTTCATTGGAAGTAGGCAAAGAAGCCGATGTGGTGATTTTTGACAATCATCCGCTATCCATTTACGCCGTTCCTCAAGTGACGATTGTCGATGGCATCATCCGGTTTGATCGTCAAAATGACGCCGATGACCAGCGCTTGGAAGTTGACCCCATCAAGGCGATTGCTACTTATTCCCGCGCCAAACACGACGTAGAGGATGATCGCTGCTTGGATGGCGTTTTTGAGATAAACCTGGACTGGTTTAAAAACGAATAATTGGCTTTTGCTGTAGAAAAAACAGGGCCTTCGGGTCTTTTTTCAAGGCATAAAAATAAAAACCATGAAAAATAAATTGATTGCTGCCTTGGCCATGTTGCTGCTGGTCGGTACCCTGCGCGCTCAGGTAGCTTCTGCCAATAAAGGCGTTTTTCTATTGACCAACGCCACCATTGAAACCATCACCAAAGGCGTGGTGAAGGGTTCTATTTTGATTCAGGATGGAAAGATTGCCGGTTTGGGCGCTAATCTGATCGCGCCTGCAAACGCTAAAGTCATCGATTGCAGCGGGCTTACCTTGTATCCTGGCTTGATCGACGCCGGAACGAAGATAGGGATTGGCGAAATCTCTGCCGTTTCCGTTTCCAACGACTTTGATGAAGTAGGCGAATTAGCACCGCAGATGCAAGCGCTTACCGCAGTCAACCCCAGTTCGCCCGCCATTGCGGTTACGCGCGTAGGCGGCGTTACCACGGCGCTTACCGTGCCTGGTGGCAGCGGACGTTTTCCAGGTACTGCTGCTTTGATCAATTTGGTAGGTTACACCCCTGATCAGATGTATACAGGCTTTAAAGGCATCGTGTTGGAATTTCCAACGTCGGCTGGCGGCAATCGTTTTTTTGATCAGCGCAGTGATGAAGACCGCAAAAAAGATGAAGAAAAAGCGCAAAAACGCCTAACCGACATCTGGGCACAAGCCTTGTTGTACAGCAAAATTGATTCTGCTTCTGCAGGCAACCCAAGCACCAAGCCTCAATTCAATCCAGAAATGGCGGCTCTGATGCCGGTAGTTCGTGGGCAAATGACACTTTTGGTGGAGGTAGACAAAGCCGAAGACATTGAATCGGCCATCAAGTGGGTACAAGCGCGTAAGATCAAAAAGGTGATTTTTACGGGCGTATCCGAAGGCTGGCGCGTAGCGGATAAATTAGCTAAGGCCAATATTCCAGTGATCACTGGTCCAGTGATTGATTTACCCACGCGGACTTCAGATCGTTATGATCGGCCTTATGCCAATCCGGGTTTGATGAAAAAAGCAGGCGTAAAAGTAGCCATCCGTTCCAATAGTACGGAGAATGCGCGCAACTTGCCATTCCACGCGGGTTTTGCTGCTGCTTATGGCATGGGACGCGAAGAGGCACTAAGAGCCATTACGATTGTACCCGCAGAATTGCTGGGGGTAGCAGATCACTTGGGATCTTTGGAAGTAGGTAAAAGCGCTACGCTGTTTGCTTCCAGTGGCGACCCAATGGAACCCAGATCGCAAATCGTACATGTGTTCATCGATGGCTGGCAGATCCCCTTGGATAGTCGACACATCCAATTGTACCAAGAGTTTTTGAAACGATCGCCTGGCGTGGATAAGTAAACGAAAAAAAGGTCGAAACCGAGAATAAAAACTCGGTTTCGACCTTTTTTTGCTTAAAATTAGGTTCTCAAAAATAGCATCAAGAACAATCCCAATTGTACCAAACGCGATCGAATCGCATGGCCGCCAGATCATCAGCAGGGATAAAGAAATTGGCAATTCCCATATCACCCCATACCATCCCCAAATCGCTGTCTGAATCCAATTGTAGCAATAGCAAGTAGTCCGCACCTAGTGGCCGCGGATCTTCTTGGGTAAAAAAAGCATAGCCGCCCATCTTGGATCCCGCAGCTTTTGATCCCAGATCATAGAAAAAATCAAAGGCCTCGTCTTTGTCATTGCCTAAGCCGTCCAGAAATACTTCATCAAAAACCTGATCAAAGTGAAAATCAGGCGGCCCCAGAAACTCATCCTCCAAGGTAAATTGCAGTGCGCGGCTGGCAGAAGGATTGTTCAAAGGAATACCCTCGTCAAATAACGGTAAAAAGGAAAAATCCGTGGTCAATTGCGCTACATTAGCCAGCACCTCAGGATAGTACAATACCCGAAAATTATTGGCCTTGGTAGGTGCCTCAAAATCCAGCCCATACAGTTCATCATCAAGAATAAAAAACTGGATGATCCCATGAGTAGGAAAAGAAGCTAGTTTAGGTAGTTCGGCACAATTAATTTGCGCTAAAAAAAACAGTGGTCGGCCTTGGTCATTTTTAGGATATGGTGCTCCCAAAGCAAGATAAGGCGTACCTCCCAGTTTACTCTGCCATGCATGTACAAATGCAGTCGTTTGTGGATGAAGCCGAATGGTTTGTTGCTGCGTAGCCAAAATTCGGTCTTGGTATGGTAGTAAAATAGCAGGTAATGGTGGTAAAAGGCTCATTTGTTTTAATCGGTTTGTTTTCGAACTAGATCGAAAATTTAATTTTGCGTCTTTCGTTCCAAACTATACTCCTAATTCATTCCTAAAAGACGAATATAGACATTATCTTTTTTCAGTTCTTCAGCTCGTGGTAAAAGTTATGCAACTTTCAATATTTTTTGAACTTAATTCTATCCGTGTAGTTAAGAGAATACGTTTAGCAAAAAGCAAATCCTGTATAAATCATGTCCAACCGATTTCGGATTTTGGTGCTTAGTGCCTTTGTAGTGCTCGCTGCCGGTAGCATCTACTTTGTTCCCCGACTGCATTTCGTTTTCAGTTTCGAGCAGTTTTTTCCAGTGGGCGACCCTGATTTAGAAGTATTCCGGGAGTTTACCCGTGATTTTGAAACCGATGACAACTTTCTTTTGGTAGCCGTACAGCGACCGCAAGGCGTGTTTGAACAACAGTTTTTGCGCAAATTCCATGATTTCACGCTGGCTTGCCGAGACCTGCCATACGTGAAAGACGTACAGTCGTTGACTAAAATCGGGTATCCAATCAAGACGCCTTTTTCCATAACGACGATACCAACCATCCACATCGATGATCCCTCGCGCTATGCGGCCGACCGGGAGCGCGTGCTCCATGATGAGCGCTTTGTGCGCAACCTTATCTCCAAAGATGGAACAACCTTGGTGATAGTGCTCAAAACCATCAACAGCATGGAGTTGGAACAGGCGCAAGCACTACTCAAATCGCTGAATAAATCCATTGAAAAATATCATTTTCCAGCACATTATTATCTTGGTCGGTCTTATTTTCAAATGGAAATAGTGGCCATGCAAAAAAAGGAAATCATCTTCTCCACGATTGTTTCGGCCATTTTGGTGACCATCGTGATGTATTTGGTTTTTCGCCGTTTTTGGGGCACAGTCATCGCGGTCATGTCCTTAGCATTGGGACTTTTACTGTTCGTAGGTTTTTTGGGTGCTTTTGTACGGGAGTTGAGTGCGCTTTCGGCCCTTTACCCGGTGTTGGTTTTGATCATTGGCACTTCGGATATCGTCCACATCATGTCCAAATACGGGGACGAATTGCATAAAGGCTTGGATCGAAACACGGCAATATGGAATACAATCCGCGATGTAGGCTTGGCCACCTTTATGACCGCCCTTACCACCGCTATTGGTTTTGCTACCTTGGTATCGAATCGCATCAAACCCATTCAAGACTTTGGGATCAATGCTGCAGTAGGAGTTGGCATCGCTTACTTTACGGTGATTTTATTTACTTCTGTTTCCATGACATGGTTTCGACCCGATCAAATCGCCCAACCCATTAAGGAACATGCATTTTGGGATCAGCTCATGGAATGGATCGTACGTTTTACTCGGGAGCGTTCCCGAGCGATCATTGGGGCTACTTGCGCGGTTTGTATCCTCAGCGTCATTGGCATTGCAAAGATTACCACCAACTACAATATTCTCAGTAACCTCCCCCAAAACAGCAAGATCACCGATGATTTTCTGTTTTTTGAACATACACTAACTGGATTTCGGCCATTAGAACTAGCCGTTTACGTACAGGGCAAGCATCGTGCCAACGATTTTGAGGTGATCAAGGAAATGGATAAAATCGAGCAACACCTCAAGCAATTTTCCTTTATTCAAGCCACTACTTCGATTACCAGCGTGTACAAAAGCATCAATCAGATGTACAACAATAACCGAGCTGATGCTTACAAGTTACCCGATAACTCAGGTCGTTTTGGAGAATACCAGCGTTTGGCCCGGCGCATGCCGCAGTCTACCAGCAGCATATTGGTGAGTAAAAACGGTAAAAAGGCTCGGATTACTTCCCGCTTGAGCGATGTTGGAGCGGATCGTATTAAGGAATTTAGTCTAAAACTACAAAGCTGGATCAAAGTCCATATTGATCCCGACGTCATTCGAGTGGAACGTACGGGTACCGGCCTGATCATCGATAAAAATGCCGCATACATCCGCAGCAATTTGCTGATGGGTTTGGCTTCTTCCGTGGGTATCATCAGCCTCATTATTGCCTTTGTGCTGCGCAGCTGGCGCATGATGATCGTGTTTTTGGTTCCAAACTTGATTCCCTTGCTGGTAGCCGGAGGCTTGCTGGGTTATTGGGGCGTTGAATTGGATGCCGGGATTTCCATCGTATTTTCGGTCGTATTTGGCATCGCCGTTGATGATACCATCCATTTTTTAAGTAAACTAAAAATTGAACAGGCACGAGGGCGCAGTGTAGAAGAAGCCATTCGCCATACCTTGTTGGAAACCGGTAAAGCCATGATTTTGACTACTGTATTTTTGTTTTTTGGCTTTTTGGTATTGATGTTTTCAAAAAACCCCACCAGCATAGTTGTGGGCGTAATGACCAGCCTTACCTTGGTAGCTGGTATGATTACCGAACTTACCTTAGCGCCCGTTTTGGTGCGGTGGTTGATCAAGGATAAAAATAGTGCGCTAGCAGATGAACCAGAGCTTGTTGCCGCCAATCATTCTTGAGGAAGGTTGGTGCTGGCAATAAGGTTGGTAAGCGTAACATAATCGCTTAGACTCAATTGCTCTGGTCTTTTTTGGTAAAATGGATCCTCAAGCACAGTAAGGTCGTTGGAAAAAAACGTTTTCAGCGTATTGCGCAACATTTTGCGGCGTTGACCAAAAGCCGTTTTGACTACGCGTTTAAAAATAACTTCATCGCATCCCAGCGTTTGATCCGGTTTACGCCACAAACGAATGACGCCCGATTGCACTTGTGGCGGCGGAGTAAAACACGTGCGATCTACATCAAAAAGATATTCGCCATCATAAAAAGCCTGCGTCAAAACGCTGATGACGCCATAAGTTTTACTTCCTGGCGGCGCGATGATGCGCTGGGCCATTTCTTTTTGAAACATCCCCACCAGCTCCGGGATGTAAACTTTATAATCAAGCATTTTAAATACGATCTGCGAGGAGATATTGTAAGGAAAATTGCCAATCAATCCAAAAGAAGCGCCTTCAAAGACAGTGCTCAAATCCAACCGCAGAAAATCGCCAGCTAAGATGCGCCCTTGTAATTGTGTAAAATTTTTTTCCAAGTAAGCCACCATGTCCTTATCTGCTTCAGCGACCTTTAGTCCATAGGGCTTTTTCAGCAAGTACTTGGTCAGCATTGCCCGTCCGGGGCCTACTTCCAGCACTTGATCATAAGTATCGGTAAGCATTAAGCTATCGGCAATTTGCTCGGCCAGGTCTTCCCGATTAAGGAAATGTTGGCCAAAAGATTTTTTTGCTTTCAAGAAGGTTTGATATTATCTGCGAATTCCGCGAAATCTAGGTTATATTTCTGCGTTGTTTATCTTTGCAAAACTAGATAAAATACTTGATTACCAACACGTACCCTGTTTTTACCCTAACCTTGTCTTTTTATCTTGTTTATCGCTTTGATGATCAACAATTTGAATGAAAAGGTGGTAATATTAAAAATAGAGTTCTTGCAGGAAGAATAAGAAGCAGATGGAACAAATAAATGAAAGGCCTGATAAACCCAGGATAGGAATCAGCGTTGGCGATATCAATGGCATTGGGTTAGAAGTGATTTTAAAAACGCTAGCCATCCCTGAAGTGATCAATTTCTGCATCCCCGTGGTGTATGGATCTTCAAAAGTCATTTCTTATCATAAAAACATTGTCGGTGTAGAGTTTCCCTTCCACCAACTTCGCGGAGCAGAAAAATTGATGCCTGATCGCGTCAACATAGTCAACTGCTGGCAAGAAAACGTAAACATCACCCTGGGTAAAGCCAGTGATGTAGGCGGAAAATATGCCTTTAAATCCCTTGAAGCGGCGGTAAAAGACCTCAAAGCAGGCCAAATCGATGGTTTGGTAACTGCGCCCATCAATAAAGAAGCCATGAACATGGCAGGGTTTCCCTTTCCAGGGCATACCGAGTACCTGGCTCAGGAATTGGGCAACGGAGAAAGCCTCATGTTGATGGCAAGCGAAGATTTACGCATCGGTATTGCTACCAATCACACCCCGCTCAAGATGGTGTCTTCCAAGATCACCAAAGAGTTTATAGTCCGTAAAATTCGGGTATTTGAAGAGGCGCTCCGCATTGACTTTGGTATTGGTCGACCTACAATTGCCGTCCTTGGCCTTAATCCACACGCTGGCGACGGCGGCGTATTGGGAGAAGAGGATGACAAATTTATTCGGCCAGCGGTGATTGAGTGCAAAAAAAATGGCATCATCACGGTGGGGCCATTTCCTGCTGATGGTTTCTTTGGTTCTGGCGAATACAAAAAATACAATGGCATCTTGGCCATGTACCATGATCAAGGCTTAATTCCATTCAAACTCCTCACCTTTGGGTCAGGCATCAATTTTACCGCTGGTTTGAAGGGCGTACGTACTTCTCCCGACCACGGTACGGCTTTTGATATTGCTGGCCAAAACGAAGCAGATCCCACTTCATTTCGCGATGCTTTGTTCGCAGCAATCGACATTGCCCGAAGCCGGAAGGAATACTTCGACGATCATGCCAATGCGTTGGTAAAACGCAGCAATATTCGCAGCGAAGATGAAAACGAACCCGTAGAAATAGTCGTAGAAGAGGAAGAAGTTCAGATCAGTACCCTAGCACCTAGTGCAAAAGTTAGGTTCCTTGAGGAAGAAGAGGGCGATGAAGAAGAAGAGGGCGATGAAGAGGATTATGAAGACGAGGAAGAAGACGAGCTGGTATAAGTAGAGTTGAATCAATTTATGGATTACTCAGGGATAAGTTTTGTACGGTGATACAACTCAATCTTTGGCCATCTGTATTAATGCGAAATCATTTTGAAGAATTTAAGCAAAGCCGGACTGCTCATTTTAGCAGTGCTCATTCTGGATCAATCCCTCAAGATATGGGTCAAAACCCACCTGGGTTATGGCGAGGAGATCAAAATTTTTGGCAAAGAATGGGCCTTAATTCATTTTGTGGAAAACAATGGCATGGCCTTTGGTTTGTCCCTTGGCGGGGATTACGGCAAACTGGCCCTGAGTTTATTCCGGATTCTAGCTGTGGTGTTTCTGATTTTTTTCATCCGCCAATTGGTGCAGGAAAAGGCCAAATTTGGCGTATTGGCCAGTTTTGCGCTTATTCTTGCCGGAGCACTGGGCAATATTCTGGATAGCGCCTTTTATGGTCTCATCTTTTCTGAATCCCCTTTTCATGGCGGTTTAGCTACGCTTTTTCCTAAAGAAGGCGGCTATGCTGGTTTTTTACATGGTCGGGTGGTTGACATGCTGTACTTCCCGGTCATGCAAGGCATTTACCCCAAATGGGTTCCATTGATTGGCGGAACCAGTTACTTCTTTTTCAAACCCGTGTTCAACATCGCCGATATGTCCATTACTTTTGGCGTGTTTAATATTTTACTTTTCCAGCGGCAATTCTTTTTTCAGCAGCACAGCGAAAAAGGAACGACAAGCGTTACAAATCTTACCCCAGATAACCAAGAGCATGACATCACTGAATCAAGCAATTCAGATGAATCCTTGCGTACTTTAGAATAGGAATAGCGGTGATTTTGGGTTAAAAAGAAAGGGGACCACGTGATTTACGTGATCCCCTTTCTTTTTTCTAGTAGTGCGTTCCAGGATTACTTGCCGGAGTTGTTCAGAAATGACTTAATCGCATTAACTGTCTTGTCCACACGGTCGTAATCGATGCTGTAATGGATGAACTTGCCGTCACGATCTGTTTGTACCAATTCAGCATTGCGTAAGATACGCAGGTGCTGTGAAGTGATGGATTGCTCCAGCTTCAAGGTGTTATAGATCTTGTTGACATTGATGGCATCGCTCTGGTCGATGAATTCCAAAATCTGCATCCGCAGAGGGTGTACAAGCGCACGAAGTAAATCCGTAGACGCTTTCAACTTTTCATTGTTGATGGTAACCTTAGCCTTTCTCATAGTTGTTTAATTGATCAAAAAATCGGCAAAGCAAATATGCGATTTTTTTTGATTTTTCCAAAACAAAATGAGAAAAAAATGCAAATCACCAGAAAAAAAGCACCGGATACCAAAAAAAAACTACCGTTTTCTGGAAGTGAACCGGTTTAACCGATCAATTCTTCCACTAAACGAGAGATTTGTGCCAAGCGATCTTTGTTCAATGAGTAGTAAATGAACTTACCATTGCGTTTGGTATCTACTACTCCAGCACGGCGCAAGATGGCCAGGTGCTGAGAAGCAACCGACTGTTCGAGGCGCAGCTTGATGTAGATATCAGTTACGGTCATGGTTTCATTCTCCTCCAACAAATCGATCATCCGCTGACGCAATTTGTGGTTGACAGCACGCAATACCAATACCGCTTTGCGCAATTCAGCATAATCCAATTGTACGTCGGTTTGGCCTTTTTTGAGGGTTACCAAGTCGTTCTTTTGCTTTCTCATATTCAGCTAAATAATTTGGATAAAAAATAGTCAACAATACAGCTAAAATTATACATGCAATTAATATGCCACATTTGTGAAAAGGGAAAGAAAGTTGAATTTATTTCTTTTCAACCTGAGTTTTTCCCATCTACAACTAACAAAATCTGTTCTTATACCGAAAAATGCGATTGATTCGCGAACCAAGTTATTTAAAATAGTCCATAAAATCAATTCTTTACGCATAACAATTCCGTAAACTGGAAAGAAATTAACAATATGAGGCATCATCACCGACACGCTCTTAAAGCCGACTTTTGGCAATAGTTATATTGGGCTGTTTGAGATATACGGGTTCCGTATACGCCAAATCCGAAAATAATTTTTGTTGAAAAGCAGCCTCTGCTAGTGGAGGCATTGCTTTAGCGGATGAGACAACCGAGCTGAACCGCGCCAAAGTAGATTGAATGAGCGGTTCTATTTTTTTTGCACCGTTGCCTGCAAAGACCAACGAGCGATTTTGAACAAAGAAAGAATCGAAACTATTTTCTGTTAGTGTTAATGCGTTGGGCGCTTCTATTACGATCCCCACTTGATCATATACCCCTAGATAAACTTCCATCCGTCGGGCATCAATCATGGGGATGAAAAGCGCATCGGCATTATCTATGTTTTCTTGGACCGCGCCATGGGCGATGATCCATAAGGAATCTAAAGCGATAAGCGGTAATTGCAATCCAAAACAAAATCCTTTGGCCGTGCTTAACCCCACTCTCAATGAAGTATAGGAACCAGGGCCAATACTTACTGCGATTGCTTCTAAATCCCCAAATTCGCGCTTGCTTTCTTGTAAACAGGCTTTGATCAAAAGGGTCAACTTGGAGGAATGGTCAAAATCACCTGATGCTTCTTGATATCCCTCTATCCTTCCATCCTGGGAGATTGCTACAGAACATCTTTCCGTAGAAGTCTCCATACAAAGCATTAACGCCATTATATTGATAAAATTTTGTATAAAAGCTCTTTTCAGACGCAATATGTAAAAAAATTCATCAATGTGTTGAAAAAAATTCGCTGCAGACAGAAAAAACAAAAGCCAGCTCCCTTCCTTACTACCTCTAATCCCAGGATCAGTTAGGTCAATCCTTAGCCTTTTCCGCAAAACTATTCTACTGGTGCAAGTAAAAAGTCGTATTTTTGCACAGTTTTTCAAAAACGTTATTGCAATAAAGCTCAGCAGGATTATGCTATTAGATAAGTTAGAGGCGATTCACGACCGATATATGCGATTAGAGGAGCAAATGGGTGACCCTGAGATCCTAGCGGACATGGATCGGTATAAGAAAGTAAGTAAAGACTACAAAGACCTTAAACCGGTAGTTGATGCTTATCTAGTTTATAAAAATTTAATTTCCAACCGCAATTCCGCCAAATCCATGTTGACGGAGGAAGATCAGGAAATGCGGGACATGGCGCGTGAGGAATTAAACGACCTCGAACCAAAAATCGAAAAGCTGGAAGAAGACATCCACCTCTTGTTGGTTCCTAAAGATCCCGAAGACAGCAAAGACGTCGTGTTTGAAATTCGATCGGGTACTGGCGGCGATGAGGCCAGTCTTTTTGCCGGTGATTTGTACCGCATGTACAGCCGCTATTTTGAAGAAGTAGGCTGGAAAGTAGAAGCCCTTGAAATCAATGAAGGCTCCGCAGGCGGGTACAACAAACTTGTACTGGAGATTTCCGGAGAAGATGTGTACGGGAGGCTTAAATTTGAATCTGGCGCGCACCGGGTACAAAGGGTTCCCAAAACGGAATCCCAAGGTCGGGTACATACATCAGCCGCCACCGTAGTAGTAATGCCTAAACTGGAAATGGAAGATGTGCAAATCCGCAAAGACGAATTAAAGGTGGACACTTTCCGCTCCTCTGGCGCGGGTGGTCAGCACGTCAACAAAACCGAATCAGGAGTACGCTTTACGCACTTGCCTACCGGAATTGTAGCAGAAAGTACGGATGGCCGCTCACAAATTCAAAACCGCGAGATCGCTATCCAACGTTTGTACCAAAAAATCTACGATATGCAAAAAAAAGCCCACGATTCCGAACTTGCAGCACGTAGAAGATCATTGGTGGGAAGCGGCGACCGCTCTGACAAAATCAGAACGTACAACTTTCCGCAAAACCGCATTACCGATCACCGCATCAACCTTACGCTTTACAACCTGGATCAGGTATTGGAAGGTGCCATAGCTCCGGTCATCGAAGCGCTTCAAGTAGCTGAAAATGCCGAAAAAATGAAAACGGGAGATGACCAATGATAAACCTCGAACCCGTGCATCGTTATTAAAATGGCGTGCGCTGTGGCAACCATCAATGTACCATGGCTGGGGCATAACCAAAAGCTATTTTGAAGGCTGGTACTTCAAAATAGTAGATCCTGCTGAAAAATATGTTTTTGCCATTATTCCGGGCATTAGTTATGATGAGGCGGGCAATAGTCATGCCTTTATTCAGGTACTGGATGGAAAAAAGTGCCAAGCAACTTACCTTACGTTCTCTACCGACTCATTCCAACCTAAAGAGGATAAATTTGCTTTGCAACTAGGGGATAATTTTTTTTCCGCTGACAAGCTGGTTTTAAATTTGCCCGAATTAAAGGGTACGCTGCATTTGACCGGCTTGCATCCTTGGCCAAAAATGCTGGGCGCACCAGGCGTTATGGGTTGGTTCAGTTTTATCCCATTCATGGAGTGCTACCACGGCGTGGTGAGCGTTCATCATACCTTACAAGGCACGCTTGAAGCTGGTGGCGAGCCCATTGATTTCAACGGCGGGGTTGGTTATACGGAGAAAGATTGGGGAACTTCGTTTCCCAGTTCCTGGATCTGGACGCAAACCAATCATTTTTCCGAAAGTGAACCCATTTCTTTGATGGCCTCCGTAGCACGTATTCCTTGGTTGGGCAGGCATTTTATAGGCTATATTGTGGGTTTTCAATGGCAAGGACGATTGTTTCGTTTTGCCACCTATACCGGCGCCAGCATGATAGCCGCTTTAGAAGATCGACAAGTGACCTTGATGTTTAAAGATCGCCGTTATCGATTGGAGATCATAGCAACACCTGGGCTTGGTGCCGATTTGCGCTCGCCCATCAGCGGCCAAATGACTGGAAAAGTTAATGAAAGCATGCAGGCAAGCCTTGAGGTTAAGCTTTTTGACCGCGACCAATTGCTTTTTTCGGGAATTGGAAAAAATGCCGGATTAGAATTAGCGGGGTCAGTGGAAGAATTACTGACCAATAAATGGCGGCGCTAACTGTTTTTGACCTGGTGAGCCTGGGAATTAAATTTTTTCCTAGCGCGTTGAATATATAATAACTTGTGAGTAATGAAGCAATATAAATTTCCATTGCTTAGATTTACCAAAAAAATAAAATACCGTGGGTAGCATTCAATTCAAAATTCAGCTGGAAGGCATTACGCCACCCATCTGGCGCACTTTTCAAGTTGACGCGTCTGAACCTTTTTTCGATTTACACGAAATCATTCAGATTGTAATGGGTTGGGAAAATGCCCATCTTTTTGAGTTTCACATCAACGACCGCAAAATAGGGTTGCTTCCTGATGACGAACAGATGTGGGAAAACCATGAAAAGGTAGAGGATAGCGAAGCAGTCGCCATTGCTGATACTGGCATCAAATTGGGCGATACCTTCACTTACATCTACGATTTTGGTGATAGCTGGGAACATACCTTAACGGTTGAAAAAATACTGGACGAAGAAACGCCATTGCCGCTTTGCTTGAATGGCAAACGTTGTTGCCCGCCGGAAGACTGCGGAGGTGTACCTGGATACCTTGATTTCCTCGAAGCCATCAAAGATCCCAAACACCCCGATCATGCCGAGATCATCGATTGGATCGACGAATTTGATGCAGAAGAGTTTGATTTACAAGAAACTAACGAGATTTTAAGCGAGTTCAACGACTGGCGTCAAGATCTTTTTAACGAAGAAGAATAGAAATTTTACAACGATTGGAATAAATGGCATCCTTTTTGGTACAGTGCTATTGTATTTTAATCCGTTGACAATGAAGGAAAGCGTTCTAACAAAAAAGACCGCCAACGTACACAAAGATGTCCGTTTCTGGCTGGCCGTTTTGTCGCTTTTGGCTTTAGCTTGGGTTATCGGGCACTAAAGACCAGAAAGGCTTAACGAGAGGCTTAAGCGTGCAAATTTAATTGGAAATAACTTTCGCATCTTTTTATGATCGTCAACAGCAGCTCCTTATCAAGATGCAAGGATCTTTTAAAGCCAATTAAATTTGCCGCTTGCAGTCCTATTTTACACTAACCTTTTATTCCTTCATTGAGAAAAAAAATCCAGGTGCTGGTGTTTCTAGCACAGAAATGATTCAACAAAATAAGGCACCAAATTTTGTACGTCTCTTTTACTGCCTTATTATCGACTCATTTCTTTTGCAAAAAAAAACTAAACCACAAGTTATTTGATGATTTTCAAGCTCAGGTCTATACTTTGAGCGGAATGAGTAAGAGCACCCACAGAGATGTAGTCAACTCCGGTAAGGGCAAAATCGCGTAGCGTATCCAAGTTAATCCCTCCTGAGGCTTCCGTCTGATACCGTTTATTGACAATGGCCACAGCTTCCTTCAGGCGTTCAGGGGTAAAATTATCAAACATGATCCGGGTAACCTTCCCGGTATCTAACACTTGCTGCATTTCCTCCAAGTTACGTACTTCCACCGTTACGTTCAAATGCATGCCTTTGGCCAGCTGGTATTCTGCTACCCGATTGATGGCCTGAGGAATACCCCCACAAGCATCGTTGTGGTTGTCTTTCATCATAAACCAATCATACAAGCCATCTCGGTAGTTTTGACATCCGCCAATGCGGACAGCCCATTTCTCCAAGAAACGCAACAAGGGAGTTGTTTTACGGGTATCCAGGATGGTTACCGGTAAGTCTGCTACTTTTTCCGCGTACTTCCGGCTCAGGGTCGCTATGCCACTCATGCGCTGCATGGTATTCAGCACCAAACGCTCGGCTTTGAGCAAGGCTTGGGTATTGCATTCTACCATAAAAGCTACTTGTCCGAAGGCAATAACAGCGCCATCTTCTAGCATTGGATCAAAGACATGATCTGGATCTACCTTATCAAAAATTCTTTTTGCTACGCCCATCCCCGCCAGAACGCCTTCATCTTTTATCAACAATCGCGCTTTCGCGCGCGCCAAAGGTGGAATACAAGCCAGCGAAGTATGATCACCTGTTTGCACATCTTCATACAACGCGCGATCGATAAAATCATCGAGTAAAAGAGGAATATTTGCTTGCATTGCGCGAACGCTTTTTTGTATAAAACAGAAGTTCTTCCTTCAAAAGGCAGAATACGTTTTATATGCTTAATTAATGAAATAGGATCAACTGGTCTTTAGGTGCAACAAGCAAACGCTAGAACAATAAGCCTAACTTAAAATTGATGGCGCTAACAATTCCTCTTGATTTGTCCTGCTTGTAAGCACCAGAGGAATCAATAACCGTTCCTTTGTCGCCAGTAACATCCACCACTCCTATCTGAAAACCAATCCCCCCGATTAGAGCCGTGGACTCCGAAAGGCTGTATTCGACCCCTGCGTTCAAGCCCCAAGAAATATTAATCCCGTTTACATCTCGTTTGATGTTTATTTTTTGTGCTTCATCGCCAGTACCTACTCCGGGAGCTATGATGGAGCCGCGCGATTGGGATCTGAAACCTAGAATCAATCCTGGCTCCAAAAAGTAACGGATGTAACCAAATTCTCGGGTGCGCATTTTGATCATCAGCGGTATTTCCACATATTGAAGACCGTATTTGAGCTTCACCCCTTTAGTGGCGATGGTATCCAGACGCGGGCTAAGACCTGAACGCGACCAAAAAGAACCACCATTGTAGTCATACTGCAAAGTACCGCCTTGATTAAAGGCAAA
This sequence comes from Chitinophagales bacterium, assembly GCA_038240665.1. Taxonomy (GTDB): domain Bacteria; phylum Bacteroidota; class Bacteroidia; order Chitinophagales; family Saprospiraceae; genus Haliscomenobacter. Next base: position 64,394 of record JBBRGN010000001.1, read on the forward strand.
ACCGATACCGGTCACAAAGGCATAGTTTTCCCGAAAATAAAATTCCGAGATCATCCCTAGTTTAAGCCCGAGATTGGTACCTGCTCGATTGATTTTGTTGTCGTCGGTACTCATCCAAGAAAGAGCTGGACTCAATTGAACGCCGAATCTTACATTATCGACTTGTGCAAAAACCGAGGGGAGCGCGATACACAAAAATGCACCGATTGCAATAATTTTCTTCATTTTGCGCTTGTTTGGTTGTATGTGTTGTAAAGTTGTTTCACTGGTTGATTTTTGAGGTCGAAATAGGTTTTTTATCTTTTCTCCAAAACTCAGCTATTGCCAGCGTCACTTTCTAATTTTTAGCAAAGTTAATGGCTCGTCCAGAATAAAAAAGTCTTATCTCTTATGAATTGGAAGAAAAACAGCTGCATGCTGGTCTCCTTTTTGCTGCTTTTGGCTTGCGAGTCCAACACCCGCAAAGATGTGCCCGATGTCTCGAAAATTCCCGTCAAACTCAACATTCGCCGGTTTGAACAGGACTTATTTCGCTTAGACACCAACAATCTGGAGGTTCCACTCCAAGTATTAGAAACCAAATATGGGGAGTTTGCCCAGATCTATTTCAACGTCTTATTGAAATCTCGCGATAAAACGATCGCCCCTGCTGGTCATGTTGCCTATGTGCGCGGTTTTTTAACACATTCAGCGATCCGTAAGTTGTACGACACCTGTACCACGCTCTATCAGCCTTTACCCAAAACAATTGTCAGCGATTTTGAACAGGCTTTTAAATATTACCAGTACTATTTCCCCAATCAAAAAACGCCTACGCTAACTACCTTTATATCAGAGTATACTGTTGGTGATTTTATTTATGGCAAAAACGATTTGGCGATTGGACTGGATTTTTTCCTTGGCTCTAAATATCCCTATTTACGGTACAATCCGGATAACGATAATTTTTCCGCTTATCTGACGCGAAGTTTTTCTAAAGAACACCTGGTAGCAAAAACGCTTATGCCCCTGATTGAGGATGCGGTGGGCAATCCGCAAGGCGATAAGTTGCTCGATCTGATGATCAACAACGGCAAAAAGCTTTATCTACTCGATCATTTGTTGCCTTATGCGCCCGATTCTGTAAAATTAGAACTGCCTCAAAAACAAAATAAATGGATGGCCAGTAACGAACTGGAAATCTGGGCTTATTTTTTGCAGCAAAATTTATTGTACAGTACGGAATGGCAACGCATCCGAAAATATGTAGAGTACAGCCCAAGTTCGCCAGGAATGCCCAAAGAAGCGCCCGGGCGCACCGCCAATTTTATCGGCTGGCAAATCGTTAATGCGTATATGAATCGCTATCCCCAAACATCGTTACCCGATTTATTGGCACTAAAAGATGCGCAATCATTTTTGAAAAAATCAAGGTATCAACCCAAAAGACGTTGATCAATTTTTTTGTAATTTTCGGCCATTGTCCATAAAACAGGAATCGAATGCTGACTAGAACCATTCCGCTCGTTAATTTATCCCAGTTTACGGCAGGTAATGCCGCAGCTCAAGGAGCTTTTGTAGAAGAGCTAGGCCAAGCCTTTCATGAAATTGGTTTTGTTGGTGTTGTCAATCATGGCATCAGCAAGGAACTGATCGATTCATTTTATGTTGCTTCGAAAGCATTTTTTCTGCTCCCGGAAGAGGTAAAACGCCAATACGAGGTTGCTGGATTGGCCGGACAACGGGGTTATACTTCTTTTGGTAAAGAACACGCCAAACAATCAACGGTAGCTGACCTAAAGGAGTTTTTTCAAATCGGACAAGAGGTTGAAAGCGATGATCCTATTAAATCGAGTTACCCGGATAATGTTAAGGTAAAAGAGTATCCGGAATTTGCTGATTTGGGCATGCAATTGTACCAAGCATTTGAAAGAACTGGAGCGCATTTATTGCGGGCAATCGCCATACACTTGGGTCTGAGTGTTGATTTTTTTGATGAAAAAATTTCAAAAGGCAACAGCATCCTGCGCTCCATTTATTATCCGCCCATCACTCGGGAGCCCGCTTCGGCCATCCGCGCTGAACAACATGAAGACATCAACCTGATTACACTGTTGGTTGGGGCTTCAGATGGCGGATTGGAGCTATTGACCAAAGAAGGGGGATGGTTGCCAATTGTACCCGAGGAAGACGAGATCGTTATCAATGTTGGTGATATGCTCCAACGATTGACCAATAACTACCTAAAATCAACAACTCACCGCGTGGTGAATCCACCTCGCGAAGATTGGCATTTGCCGCGGTTGTCGATTCCTTTTTTTCTACATCCACGCAGTGAAATGGACTTAAATTGCTTGCCCAACTGTGTGAATGAGGAAAACCCCTTGGCTTATGCGCCGATTACCGCAGGCGAATATTTGGATGAGCGTTTGCGAGAAATAGGGCTAAAAAAGTAACAGACTATCCTTAACATTAAGGGGATTTATAAAACTTTACTGGCATTACTCCCTAAACCTTTGTACATTCGGGGAGTCAATGCATGCGAGTTGGAAAGTGATTTGTTGACAAAAGGTAAACCGGAATTTATCTTGTCCAGCACCGATTTTGTAGCGATGGCTTGCTGTCGCTACAAAATCTGCTCAGGAGGAGATAAAAAATCAAGTGCGATTCCTTTATCAGCGAGCGATTCTTACTACGCCCTTAGACGGATGTTTTTTTCATCAATAAATTAAGACATGGAAAACTTATTTTTGTTTGCAATTGGGGGAACAGAGGCCATGTTGGTCTTTTTCGCGGTTTTGTTGCTTTTTGGTGGCAAAAAAATCCCCGAACTGATGCGCGGTATTGGCAAAGGAATTCGCGAATTCAACGTAGCCCGTTCTACCATCGAAACAGAGCTTCGCGATGGCATGCGGGAGGCGGATCGCCAAGTACAGCAGCAGCCGCAAGCTAGCAATCCACAACCATTGGAAGAAAAACAATAGTTGTAATAGGATCAACAAAAAAGACGGGTAATGGATTACTCGGCTTTTTTGTTTTTTTAGGGGCTTTAAGAGATGACTCAATTATAAGCTGCCATTTTCGACTCATTGCTTGGAACTATTGTAAAAAAAAACTTCACTGAAACCAGTTTCACGGTCCCAGTGAAGTCATTTAATCCGGTATAAAGGGATATTATTTTTTGCCAAACAACCCGCCAAGCAAGCTGCTTCCCAAATCGCCAATCAAGTCGTCAGCGATGTTACCATCATGGTTTTTGTCCAAAAAACCAGAGATCATCTGCATCGCCGGATTGGTTTGGCTCTGTTGTTGCTGACCTTGGAGCATGTTCAACACGCCGCTAATGTCTAATCCGCCAGTGTTTTTAGCTTTTCCAAGAGCGCCTAGAACAACCGGGGCTAGGATGGCCAACAAGCTGCCAGTCTTTCCGCTGTCCATGCCAGCCATTTTGCTGACCATGGAAATCACGCCATTCTGGTTGCCCCCTAAGAGACTTTCCACGATGCCCATACCACTTTGCTCCAATGCACCTTGTTGATTACCACCACCGGAGACTGCGCCAATGATGTTGTCAAAGATACTGCCGTTGTGGTCGGTATCCAACATACCAAGCAATCCTCTAGCTCCTTCTGGAGTAGAGGCTGTTTGTACAGCTGCTCCGGAGAGTGCATGTACAATTCCGTTAGCGGCTGAGCGGGTTTGATCGCGGTCAGCACCGCCGATTTGTTCACTTAGTTTGTCGATGAAGTTGTCATCACCTAAGTGTTGTTGAAGTAGATCGAGCATTTGGTTTGCCATGGCATTTTTTTTTAGCAAGAATTAATTACTGATTTCTTAGACGAAAAATCTGAAAAAAGGATCGTTTTTGAGCCTTATTTTTTTCTGAATTGGATTTGGTTGGAAAATTAAAAAAGGGAAAAGATCATACCGTCATCTTTTCCCTTTTTCAGTAGCTGATCAAACCATTAAAATTTCTTAATTCTCAATTTCGTTCCTGCCTTGAGCGTCCGAGAGGCGGTCAACTTATCATTGAGCTTTAATATATCTTCAACTGAAACCCCGGGGATTTTGATGGCTATTTCAAAAATGGTCTGCGGTTTATCAACGATGTAAGTCAAGTAGGCATCGTTCTTGATCTGATTCTTTTTGGTGGATTCCGCAAAACCTGATTTTGATTGAACACTGTTGCGCATTAAAACAGGCAAACAAGCCACCGCAGAAATCAATGGATTGGACTTGGAAAAATTCAAATCCCCCCGGTGATGATACACAACGATTTCTTGCCCGATGGCCAAATCCAGGGTATTGAGGTTATTCCAATTTTTAATTTGGCGCGTGGTACAATTGAACAATTGAGCCAACGACTCGATGTTCT
>JBBRGN010000002.1:0-58642 GCA_038240665.1 Chitinophagales bacterium
TAGGGCCCAGCATAAGGATCGGCTACCACCAGTGCCGAGCCGTCATTTACACCTGATTGGCTGGCTTGAGCAATCACGCTAGAAAACGGACTGGTACAGCGAAGCACATTGATGTTGTCGATGTCAATCCAGTAATCGCCTTGTCCCCAAGTGGCTAAAAAGCGCACTTGTACATATTTATTGGCATAGGCCCCTAGCTTCACGGTGATGCGGCGAAGGCTAGTGGAAGGTACATGGTTGGCTCTACTGATAACAGTTACGGTAGTAAACGTTTTGCCACAATCCGTTGAAACTTGGATTTCCATCCGGTCATTGACGCCAAGATCGGTAGCGCTTACATCTCCTGCTTTAACATTGACGTAGCGGTACTGGAACGTCAAGCTATCATTAGCAGCAATCAGACCAAATACTGGAGTAGCAGCTTTAAGTGTTACGTCACCGCTGAATAAATTATCAGACAAAACAAAAGTTGTATTGCCTCGATCTTTATTGACGATAAGGTCATTGTCGGCCACCCAATTAGTAGGAATTGCTCCGCGTTCAAAATTTTCGGCATAAGGCAAGGGGTAAGCAGTATAAAAGGTATTCGTTGCAGTATCATTCAAGGGCGAGTTTTCGCCAACAATCCAAGCTTTGATCGTGTAGCGACCAGGAGTGCTGGAATTGAAAGGAGCACGGAACGTAAAAGCGCGTTTTGCAGCAATTGGGATACTCAAGTTGCCGACGTTTTCGATGACAACCGTACCGTTATTTACCCGGTACGCTACATTGAAGGCAGTCACTGGAGCAATGCTCAAGTTGCCTACATTGAAGGTCACCTGATCAGCAGTAGTACCACAGGGGTCAGTAGATACATTGCGTACATCTGCGCCAAGGAAATCGCGGTCGGCTTGGGTAACCGCAAAGTTGTCAAGCGCAATGCCCTCGTAGCTGTTGGCAAAATCCGATTGAAGTACCATGCGTAGGCGCACGTCCTTGGCAGTAGACGTACCCGGGAGCGGGTGCGAGGCTGTAAACCAGCCATTAAAGCCCCCATTTCCTGTCCATACTTGTTTAGCGCGATCGTTGTACCAGTTGATTCCGGAATCGGTGCTTCCCAATTTAGCCCAGCTCAAACCGCCATCGGTACTGAGTTCTACCCAAGCTGCGTCACAACAGCTTTCTAGATCCAGTTGCATGGCAAAGGAGAAGGTAGGGTCTTTTTTGATGCTACTAAAATTAAAACAAGGCGATAGTAAGTAGCTTTTCTCATTGTTTTTGTAAGTACCGCTTAAATTGGTAGTCCACACCTGATTGCCACTAAACGCCTGATTCAACACCATTTTATTGGGGGAGCCGATGGCCCAAGTTGAGTTGACGCTGCTGGTATCCACCAACCAACCACTGAATTTTCCATCCAAATTCGTAAAATAGGGCAAAGTTGAAATGGAAGGCACGCTGATGATGCGTACCCGAGTGGTATCGTTGGTTTTGAGGCTATCGCTTTTCAGCGCAGTCCAGGAAGTAATCAAATATTCGCCGGGAGTAGAAAAATTGGAAGTGGCATCAAAAACGGCAACTTTGGTGCTATCCTTGCTCACCACGCCAGTATACAAACCATCAGCAGGCATGTTGACGCCAGCAGGTTTTAAGTTTACAGAGTAATCGAAAGGAATCAGGGATTGAGGTTGTCCCCCATAGTTTCTGATGCGAACTTTGACGGAATCAGCCGAAGTCAAACCGCAACTACTGACGGGAGCTACGATTTTTGAAATACCCACGTCATTTGCCCAGAGCGTCCTGAATACATAGGGGCCCAATACTTTGCTGGTATCACCAGGTTTACAAATAACCGATAGGTAAAATTGATAACTTTTATTTTCCCGGAGTTTTGACAAAGTAAGGCTGCTGAGCATAGTGCGAACAACCTGTCCTTTACCTCGTCTAAAACCAGTGGTATCGTACTCCACCTGATATATGCCATTGGTTACATTACCCAGCCAGCTAATCCGTGAAGTGAAAGCGCGGACATCTTCAATCTTGATTTGCGATACTGGCGGAGGTGCACAGGTTGGGCAAATAATTTTGGTTCGAAAAACGACACCAGGAAGCGGGAATGGACTTCCTGAGACAAACACCGTACGATTTTCTTGATCGACTAAGGTATAACTTGCTTCTTCGTCAAATTTACCTTTGAAATAAGTAAGTTGAAGACTATCGTTGTTGTTGAAGTACAACAAAAATTGTTGGCGGCTACCATTGATCAACGTATAATCGGTGTTGACACCTTTGATTCTTACCTGTAGCCGGGCACCATTCCAACCATCACCTTGGGAATCTTGCAGCTCCAAAGTGTAAATGCAAGGAGCAGACTGGGCAAAAATGCCCCATGAAGATAGGCCGATCGCCAATAACACTAAAAGGTAAGATTTAACACGTTGCATAAGTATCGGTTTGATTATTTTTTCCATGATTTCTAGCCAGAACAAATAAAGAATTTTTAAAAGCATGTGCTTTGATTTTTTTGTTTAAAAAGTGTCTTATATTTTGCCAAACGTAAGACCTTTTTTTGAGTGGTTAAAAATAGCAATTATCGCAAAGTGATTTTGACTAGAATGTAGGAAAACCAAAAAAGCCTGAACATTTTCAACAAGCCCGTGTTTGGAATTCTAATTTACGCTGAAAATACCTATGATTTTCAAGGAAAATTTAGTGTTTTAAAATACAACAAAGCGCCACTTAAAAAAACGCTAATTCTTCATCACCAGTATAGGAGGTAAAACATCGCAGGTTGTGGCAGTTTATTCCATCAGAGATTTAGAAAAATTATCTGGCATAAAGGCTCATACTATTCGCATTTGGGAACAGCGCTACGGAATCATTGAACCCATGCGTACTAAAACCAATATACGCTACTACCAAGATACTGATCTCAAATTTTTACTCAATGTAGCGCTCCTTAACAAAAATGGCCTAAAGATTTCCCACATTGCCAAAATGGATCGACAGGATGTGGCAGATAAAGTAGCGGCAATCTCCGAAGATAATTTTGAGTACGATACCCAACTTGATGCGCTCACCATTTCTATGATCGAAATGGATGAGCTCAAATTTGATCGCATTATTTCTACAAATATCCATCAACTTGGTTTTGAGCGCACCATGCTGGAGATCATTTATCCTTTTTTGGATAAACTAAGTGTGTTGTGGCTTACAGGATCGATTACGCCGGTACAAGAAAACTTTATCAGCTACCTCATCCGACAAAAAATTATTGTCGCCATTGACCGAGAACAATTGCCTTCCAATCAAAACGCGCCAAAATTTATCATTTACCTTCCTGAAGGCGAACGACAAGAATTGAGCTTGTTGTTTATGCACTTTATCCTGCGTTCGAGGGGAAATTACGTGATCAACCTAGGACACGAAATTTCTTTGATGGATCTAAACGACGCTTGCAAGGTACGGCGGCCTGATTTTTTGTTTACCATGATCACGGAAACTTGGACCAAAGAACCTGTTCAACGATACATAGACAAACTCGCAGAAAATTTTCCAGATTGCCAAATCTTAGTGTCTGGGTATCAAATAGTGGCGCAAAACGTCACTCCGCCAAGTAATGTTTCCATTCTTAGAAGCTTAGACCAGACCCTCGATTTTTTGGATAACTTGCGCCAACCGGCAGTTAGAGCACGTTGAATTTTGTTTTTTTCGTACTTTTACAAAAAAGAACAACCCAATATAATATGGCTTTTACTGAATCAACCATGCTCCCTTTAGGAACAGTTGCTCCTGATTTTATGCTCTTGGACACAGTAGCTGGCGCAATGCGTTCCTTGACAGTTCTAGCTTCATCAAAAGCTACCGTCATCGCATTTTTGTGCAACCATTGTCCGTATGTGCTGCATGTCAATCCCGAAATCGTGCGGATCGCCCATGATTATCAAGGTAAAGGAGTGAGTTTTATTGGCATTAGCTCCAATGATGTAGATGCTTATCCGCAAGACGGACCGGAATTGATGAAGGAAAAAGCGGCCGAGTTTGGCTACATTTTTCCGTATTTGTATGATGCAACCCAGGACGTAGCCCAAGCTTATGATGCTGCCTGTACGCCTGATTTTTATGTTTTTGATGGCGAAAAAAAGTTGGTTTATCGGGGACGCATTGATGACTCTCGCCCAAAAAACAACATACCGCTTTCTGGCAGGGATCTTCGTGCGGCTTTGGATGCGGTTTTGGCAGGACAATTAGCGCCAACAACGCAATACCCTAGCGGCGGCTGTAACATCAAATGGAAAAATGGTTAGGGTCCTACCTTACCTCAACCCTTAAACCAATGAAACAAGTTCTTTTGCTACTATTCGCTTCATTGTATCTAGGTAGCCTATTTGGCCAAACCTTGGGATTGGACAATTGGCAAGCCATTCGCACCAGCGGCAAAACGATCTGTTCCAATGGATCGCCCTACAGTTTTTTTTACTACCCTCAATCAACGGATAAGTTATTGGTCTATTTCGAGGGAGGTGGCGCCTGCTGGAATCCTGAAAACTGCGACTTAGAAGGTAAACCCACTTATACACCTACCGTGGACAGTTTGGATAACCCCGGGTTTATACCACAGGACTTGGCCATGTACCGCATGAAAGGGATCATCGATGTACAAAACCCTGCCAATCCATTTTTAGGGTATTCGGTGGTTGTAATTCCGTATTGTACCGCTGACACGCACCTAGGTTCTAGGACTGTAACCTATACCAAAAATGGCAAAACCTTTAAGATTCGCCATCAAGGTTTTACCAATGTAGAGGCGGCGCTGAATTGGGTATATGGAAAAATGAAAGCGCCCAAAACCATCTTTGTCTGCGGTTGTAGCGCCGGCTCAATACCTGCTCCGATCTATGCCAGCATGATTTCAAAACATTATCCAGAGGCTCGGGTCACTGAGCTTTCTGATGCCTCAGGGGCTTATACGGATAAAGCAGCATCGACATTTTATGCACAGTGGGGGGTGAAAAAAATCTTCAAAAAAGCCGGATTGAACCCCGATGCCAGTCAAGTTTCCCAAGTGCAATTGATGATTGCTTCCGCTAAGTTATCGCCAAAAATTACTTTTTCGACTTTCAACACCGCTTACGATGATGGGCAGGAGTTCTTCCTAGGTGAAACGGGCGAGGATCCTACAAAGATCTACGATTTGATCAAGGGCAATATGGAAAAGGTGCGAGCGGCTACGCCTAATTTTTACTACTTCATCGCACCCGGAAAGGTGCACACCATATTAGACAGTACAAAATTTTACGACCTGACCGTAAACGGAGTATCCCTCCGACAATGGGTGTATCAGTTGGCAGAAGGGCAAAGGATGGGCGACGTGGAATGTTCGAATTGTAAGTAAAGAGACCTTAGTACCTAGGATAAACAGGTATAAAAAAATGCCGAATCAGACTTAGAATGATTCGGCATTTTTATTATCGATTGATCACGTTTTTGAAGCGCGGTCTGCGAGGGGTGATGTCCCCTAGTTTTTCCTTCTTCATTTTTTCGTAATCCGAGTAATTGCCTTCAAAGAAGACCACCTCGGCATTGTCTTCAAAAGCGATGATGTGCGTTGCAAGGCGGTCGATGAACCAGCGGTCGTGCGAAATCACCAAGATACAACCCGCAAAACTTTCCAAAGCATCCTCCAACGACCGCAAGGTATTGATGTCGATATCGTTGGTGGGTTCATCCAGCAGCAACACATTTCCACCTTCACGCAAGGTAATGGCCAAATGCACTCGGTTACGTTCCCCACCAGAGAGGATCCCGATTTTTTTCTGTTGCGCGTCGCCGCTAAAGTTGAATTTGCTGATGTAAGCACGTGCGTTGACCGTAGCCTTACCCACGGTGATGATGTCTTGGCCATCCGAGATTACATCGTAGACCGTTTTGTTGACGTTTTGTAACGAAGCATGTGATTGGTCAACATACGAAAGCTGCACCGTATCCCCAACCGCTAATTCGCCGCTATCCGATTGTTCCTGGCCCATAATGATCCGGAAAAGGGTACTTTTTCCTACCCCGTTTGGTCCAATGATGCCCACCACCGCGTTTTTGGGAATAGAGATATTGAGGTCTTCAAAAAGCACCCGATTGCCGAATGCTTTGTTGATGTGCTTGAGGTCAATTACATTGTCCCCCAAGCGTGGCCCTGGCGGGATAAAAAGCTCCAGTTTGGCTTCTTTTTCTTTGGATTCCTCTTCGGCCATTTTTTCATACGCCCCCAAACGAGCTTTGCCCTTAGCCTGACGGGCTTTGGGCGCCATGCGAATCCATTCCAATTCCCGCTCTAGGGTTTTGCGGCGCTTGGATTCTGATTTTTCTTCTTGTTCCAAACGCTTGGCTTTTTGCTCCAACCAAGAAGAATAATTGCCTTGCCAAGGAATACCTTCACCACGGTCTAGCTCCAAAATCCAACCGGCCACATTGTCCAAGAAGTAACGGTCGTGCGTAACAGCGATAACGGTACCTGGAAAATTTCGCAAATACTGCTCCAACCAATCTACCGATTCCGCATCCAAGTGGTTGGTAGGTTCATCCAGCAAAAGGATATCTGGATTGCTTAATAAAAGTCGGCAAAGCGCTACTCGACGCCGTTCTCCTCCCGAAAGTACCTTGATAGAGGCATCGCCTTCTGGGCAACGCAGGGCTTCCATTGCGGTTTCCAGACGATGATCCAGTTCCCAAGCATTGTTGTCTTCCAGCACTTCCATCAATTCCCCCTGACGATCAATGAGCTTCATCATTTCGTCATCTCCGAGGGGTTCGCAAAGTTTGAGGTTGATTTCCTCGTACTCTTTGAGCTGATCTACTAAAGTTTGTACCGATTCTTCGACAATCTGGCGCACGGTTTTGGTTTCGTCCAAGATAGGTTCTTGTTCTAGAAACCCAATTTTATAAGTACCATCAAAATGGATTTTTCCTTGATAATTGGGCTCTAGTCCAGCGATGATTTTGAGTAGCGTGGATTTTCCTGATCCGTTGAGACCCAGTACGCCAATTTTAGCACCGTAAAAAAAGGATAGCCAAATATTTTTTAAAACTTGTTTGGCAGGCGGGTAGGTTTTAGTAACCCCCTCCATTGAAAAGATGATTTTTTCTCCAGCCATATTGCGGATTATTGGGTATTTAAGAAGTAAATGTTTTGTGGATGGTAAATATCGTGATTTTATGGGGAATGATAAAGCCGTTTTTCTTTTGCCTTGGCTTGATTTTTTAATTTTGTGCCCGGATTCAATTGTCTAAACAAAAAATCATGAACAAAAAACTACCCACCTTATACTTAATGGGCATAGTAATATTGTTGAATAGCTGTGTCAGTAATAAAAAAGTAGGCGCGTTGACGGCCAACTACCAGTCAGAAATCGGTCAACTCAATGAGCAATTGCGCAGTTCTCGCGACGAATTATCGCGAATGCAAACACAAATTTCCGAGCGCAAGGGTGCTAATGATGCGCTGCTGCTGAGTCAGGATAAGTACCTCAAGCGGATCGGTGAATTAGAAGATGAAATCGATGCGATTCACAGCAAAGCTACCAACCAACAAACTTCGCTTGGCGACGCGATATCACAACGCGAAAAGAAAATCAGCGGATTGGAACAGCAATTGAGCGGGGTACGCGATGCGCTAAAGCAGCACACCGCCGATAATGAGCAAATAGCGCAAATGCTGCGCGATTCCTTTGCCAATTTATCAGCTGCCCAATATTCCATTGCGATAGAAGATGGGCAAGTTGTGCTCGCTTTTAATGAATCGCTGCTGTTCCGCAATGTTGCTACCAATAAAATAGAACCGCTGGGATTGGTTTCTCTCGCTGTTTTGGCGCGCGTACTCAATGCCAATCCCCGCACTTTTATTCAAGTAGTAGGGCATTGTGACAACTTACCTGCTTCGCGCAAAAGCCAAGACAGTTGGGATTTTACCGCTTTACGCGCAGCCGCGGTGGTGCGCAACCTCGTGAATACCCAAGAAATTCTCCCCAATCGAATCGTAGCGGGCGGCAAAGGCGAATTTGGCCCGGCAGCATCCAATGAAACCAGTGAAGGACAGTCGCGAAACCGAAGGGTAGAGTTCAATATCTTTTTTCAATCAGAGCAATTTATCAAGCAAGTCAAACAGTTGACCGATCGCAAGTAAAAATTTAGCGAAAATTCGCTAAATTCTTCAAAAAGCCGTAGTTTCGGGGCGGAAATAGTTTTTTTTCGAACCAATACCTACGGTCATGATATTCAATTTGTCGGAAGAGCATTTGGCGGTACGCGAAGCCGCAAGGGAGTTTGCCCAAAAAGAACTTAAGCCCGGCGTTATCGAGCGGGACTCAAAAATGGAATACCCTTATGAGCAAGTTCGACGCATGGGAGAACTTGGTTTTTTGGGGATGATGGCATCGCCAGAATACGGCGGCGGCGGCATGGATACTTTGTCGTATGTATTGGCGATGGAAGAAATATCCAAAGTTGACAACTCTTGCTCGGTCATCATGTCGGTCAATAATTCCTTGGTTTGCTGGGGCATCGAGACCTTTGGTAACGAAGAACAAAAAGCAAAATACTTGCCCAAACTGGCTGCTGGTGAATGGATTGGCTCTTTTTGCTTATCCGAGCCTGAAGCCGGTAGCGACGCCACCAGCCAACGCACCACGGCTATTGACATGGGCGACCATTATCTCCTCAATGGCACCAAAAACTGGATTACCAATGGTGGTACTTCCAAATTGCACTTGGTCATTGCCCAAACCCACACCGAACTAGGACACCGGGGCATCAACTGTTTGATCGTAGAGACCAGTACACCGGGTGTAAGCATTGGAGCTAAAGAAGACAAACTTGGCATCCGCTCCTCGGATACCCATACCATTATGTACAATGATGTGATAGTACCCAAAGCGAATCGGATTGGTGCGGATGGATTTGGGTTTAAATTTGCCATGCTTACCTTGGCGGGCGGGCGGATCGGCATTGCCGCTCAAGCGCTGGGCATAGCTGGAGGTGCTTATGAATTGGCCGTAGCCTATGCCAAACAACGCGAAACCTTTGGAAAACCCATCAGCCAGCACCAAGCCATTGCGTTCAAATTAGCAGATATGGCTACTGAAATTGAAGCCGCCAAATTGATGGTTTACCGTGCCGCTTGGTTAAAAGATCAGCACATGGATTACACCTCGGCGGGCGCTATGGCTAAGTTGTATGCCTCGGAAGTAGCCATGCGCCATACCGTGGAAGCGGTACAAATCCACGGTGGATATGGTTTTGTCAAAGAATACCACGTAGAAAGATTGATGCGGGATGCAAAAATTACGCAGATATATGAAGGCACTTCGGAGGTACAACGCATCGTTATCTCCAGGGAGTTGCTGAACAATAATTTGTATTTGCCGGTTACGGAATCTTTATCAGCGGTGCATAAGGAATAATTTTTTTCGCAACTCTCTTCGAGTAATTCATGTTTGTTTACTTTGGCGGTAAAGTATTAAGATTTAGAATGTAGACGCCGCAAAAAAATAATGGAATGAGGGGAGCCTTCACGATAGCACGTTTGTTTAAAATTCCGATTAAGATCCACTGGAGTTTTGGGTTGATTTTCTTGTATTTGGGTTACCTGGGGTACCGTGAATCTTGGAATACACCAACCATAGTGATTTCGGTCAGTTTTGTGCTGGTGCTCTTTTTGTGCGTGATCCTTCACGAGTTTGGTCATGCGCTGAGTGCCAGAATGTATGGCGTGAATACCCGTGACATCATTTTATCTCCGATTGGTGGAGTAGCACGTTTGGATCATTTGCCCGAAAAACCTTGGCAAGAATTTGTGGTGGCATTTGCTGGGCCTTTGGTAAATATCGTGATCGCTGCTTTGCTATCGATCCATTTTTTTTCTTTTCCGGCAGATGTAAGATTGCGTTTGTTCAATAGCCTAATGAATCCAGGTAGCAATTTCTTTTTGCCGGCTTTATCCCAACTTGATTTTTTTCTGGTTGGGTTGCTGTTTTTGAACATTACTTTAGCGCTTTTTAACTTATTGCCGGCTTTTCCCATGGATGGTGGACGGATTCTTAGAGCGCTTTTGTCCTTGTGGCTGGGGCGACTGAGGGCTACGCACTGGGCAGCACGGATCGGTCAGTTCTTGGCGATTGGGATTATTATTGTAGGTATTTTTTACCGTCCGAGCCTTACTTATGTGTTGGTCGGTTTGTTTGTATTTGTTACTGCTGGTAACGAATACCGGGCGGTTTACATCGAAAGTTTATTGGAAAACTACCAGGTACATGCGCTTCTTCGCGGACATTATACGAGGGTCTACAATACCGATCCTTTGAGCGTGGTACTCCCCATTGCTCAGCAAGGATCCGAAAAAAACTTTCTGGTCTTTGATCAGTGGCAAAATTTGATTGGCGTACTGCCTGAACACCGCATCCAGGAGGCGCAGCGCAAAAAAGATACTACCGCATTGGTGAGCAAATACATGCTTCCTGAATTGTATCCTTTGCTGGGACATGATTCACTCCGTAATGCTTTTTATACCTTGCAATCTTCCAATACCGGTGCATCACCGGTATACAACCAGTTCAATCGCTTGATTGGCATGGTGGATGCACGGGAAATGTCTTCTTTTTTGAAAAGCAAGACCAGGAAATTGTGGTGGAAAAGAGCTTAAGTAATGGAGGCTAATAAAAAAAGGTAGTTTTTCATTAAGTTGAAAAGCTACCTTTTTTTAGCCTGTTTACTTAGCTACCCTTATCATTTCCGCATCGTTGAGTATGTACATGAGCTGGTTTACATCGCTGCTGTTGAGCTCTAATTTACCTTTGATGATGATGGCTTCAGTCGTATACTTGATGGCTTCTTTGGCATAAACTTCCATCACAGTTTCAGGACCAGCACCGCCGCAGAAAAAGCACATGCTGTAAGGGAAGGCCGAAAAAACGAATTCTTTGCTGCCTTTGTAACCCTCCACCGGGATGATGTAGCCCTTAATTTCTATCGTTTTTCCCTGCATATTTTTAATGTCGGCACTAAAAATGGGGACATCCACCTTAAAACCCAGCATATCGTCATACTGTTTTTTGAAAGTGACTTTGCTTAGCGCAGGCCATACACTTTTACTGTCTTGTGCTCCAGCGTCAATGGCAACGGTCAAAAAAACAAGGGTAAAAAAGCTTGCGAAAATTATCTTTTTCATCGAGTTGTTGTTTTTATAGTTTGTCATTTAACATTCATCATTCCTTGGCTAACGTAGTAGAGATATCGGTATTGCTGGCCTGGATGGCGGGAAGTATGGCGGCAAAAAAACCTACCCCTAGCGCGCCCGCGAGCAAGAACCATTCTTCTTGTAGCCAAATCAAACCACTCAAGGAGTATTGGTATTGATTTTTCATCGCGCCAGCAATGAGTTGCATCCCTATATGGCTAAGCGCAATACCAATTACAAATCCCATAACGGATAATACCAACCCTTCTAGCACAATCAGACTAAAAATTTTTCCAGGCGAAGCACCCAAAGTACGCATCAAAGCCAGTTCGTACCGACGATCCTGTAAAGATGCATACAAAGAAATAAAAATGCTCAACCCTGATACTGCTATAATCACCAAAGCTAGCCATCGTAAAGCATCCGCGCCTACGCCCATGATGCTGTACAAACGACTGATTTCCAAGGCAGGAGTAGCAGCTTGTAAATCAGTGTTTTCATTGATGTTGCGCTGCATATTCAGGGTTTGGATATTCCGGCCTTTGAATTGCAGGAGGAGAGCAGTGATGCTTTTTTCTGGAAAATCAACCAGCGAATGGATTTGCAGGTCTTCGGTTGGTCCTTCCACTGTTGTACCATGTTCATGCACCGCCCAGATGCTTTGGGCAGGCGTAAGCAGGAGTTGGTCGGCTACAGTGCCCGAAGACTCTAAAATACCTACTACTTTGAAGCCATGGGCATTGGCATGCACCAGATCGTCATCGATCACAAAGCCATGGGAACTTTTAAACTCAGTACCTATCTGGAGGCCTAATTCTTTCGCGGCAACTGTGCCAACAACGACCTCCATAAGTTGGGTGAAGACCCGTCCTTTTGCAATTTTTGCTTGATAAAGCGCTAAAAAAGCAGGTGTAGTACCCACTATCCGATACCCCCGGTAACTATCGCCCAAAGAAAGCGGTACAGCCGTACGTACAAATGGATGACGCGGATTAAGAAAGGCCTTAACCTTGCCAATTTCAATGTTGCCGGTAGGAGAATCGATGTGGTACATGCTCGCTAGGATCAATTGGAGGGGACTCCCCTTGGCGCCGATGACCAAGTCGATGTGCGCCAAATTTTTTTCAAACTTGTCCTCCAATTGCTTGTTGACCAGTAACAACAAGGAGATCAATCCCACCCCTAACCCAAACAACACCAAACTAAGCAGCATGGCCAGCGGTTTATTGACAAGGTTTTTCCAGCTCAGTTGTAATAAATTCATAGGGCTGGCAATTCTATTTGTTGGGAAAAACGATCTTTGAGTCGCTTGTCGTGGGTCACCACCAAAAGCATAGCGCCTACTGACCGGGCTTCTTCTTCCAAAAGATTGGCTACAGCGGTGCTGTTGTGATCATCCAAAGCCGAGGTTGGTTCATCGGCCAGGATTAGATTGGGATGGTTCACGAGCGCTCGGGCAATTGCCGCCCGTTGTTGCTCGCCGATGCTGAGTGTGCTGGGTCTGGAATGCAGCTTATGCCCCAATTGCAGTCGCTCCAGGAGAGCTGTAACACGTTTTTTATCAATCGGCGTACGCGCCAATTTTTGTGCCAAAAGCAAGTTTTCCATTACCGTCAGCGAACGAATGAAATGCGATTTTTGAAAAACGAT
Source organism: Chitinophagales bacterium (assembly GCA_038240665.1). GTDB lineage: Bacteria > Bacteroidota > Bacteroidia > Chitinophagales > Saprospiraceae > Haliscomenobacter. Next base: position 12,854 of record JBBRGN010000002.1, read on the forward strand.
GCCAATGTGCTGTCCCCGAAAACGATCCAAACCCGTAGATGATAATTTTTTTATTTCAACACCAGCAATGCAGATGTTACCACTGCTGGGGGAAAGCAAACCGCCCAATAAGTGTAGCAGCGTGGTTTTGCCGCTACCCGATTCACCCAACAAGAGCCAGTGTTCGCCTTGCTGTAATTGAATGTCAGGAAAACGCATCAGCGCGTTTTTGGCATAAGAAAATTGAAGATCCGTGGTTTGTAACATAGTTTTGCTTGGTAGCCTAGCTCAAATATAGCGGAAATCAACTAGGAAAACCGTAACTTTTGCCCGTAATTATGGACTTGTTCTGTTAAGTCTGAATCATCATATCTTCAAACAACACTTGTACTATGCGTCTGTTTACTTTTTTTTGCCTTTTAGCTGTAATCTTCACAGCTTGCCAGCCTGCTAAAAAAGATGTTACTCAAGAAGGGAAAGGAACAACCAGTGATCCTGTAAAGGAAAAAATTTACTTCCGCTGCGACGTAAATGTAAATAAAGAAACGGACGAACCCCATTCCCAGGTTTTTTTGGTAGTCAATGAAGAAGCCACCAAAGTGGCGGATATTGCCGCCTGTGAAACGATTCAAAAGGCCGAATACAACCGATACAACATGCCTGCCAACACCCTCTCTGCTTGTGGCGGCTGGTGGGCCGGAGCAGGCGACTACCTCTATGCCATAAAGATAGGAGATCAAATTGCCGTTTTGCAAGGGTCAGAGGATGAATCTTCGACTGCAGCCCAAATCCTTTACACGATTGTTGCCACCGTACCGATTACAAATCAATAGAGGGGCTAGATGGAGCTAAGGAATGATTCAATAATAAGGTAACAAAAGGGCCTAGTCTATTTTGATACCTTAATTATCGACTCATTCCTAATCATGAAATGGCCGATCGGCTCAACCACAAGTTCAAACTAAATTCTCATTTTCGAGCGGTGAGGAAACCTTCAACAGCCGTTAAAATGTTGTACTTTTGCGCTTCCAAAAATTGTCATGATGTATCAAGAATTCAAAAACCTAAATCTGCCGGAGATCGACCGCGAAATCCTTAAGTTTTGGGATACCAACCGTATTTTTGAAAAAAGCGTTGAACAGCGCGATCCGGAGAACAGTTATGTGTTTTTTGAAGGTCCTCCTTCTGCTAATGGTATGCCGGGTATTCACCATGTAATGGCCCGTTCCATCAAAGACTTGTTTTGTCGGTATCATACTATGAAAGGCCAGCGGGTAGAGCGCAAAGGTGGCTGGGATACGCACGGTTTGCCCATCGAGCTGAGTGTGGAAAAGGAATTGGGCATCACCAAAGACGATATTGGAAAAACCATTTCGGTAGAGGCCTATAACTCCAAGTGCCGGGAAACCGTGATGATGTACAAGGATCGCTGGGATGACCTGACCCGTAAAATGGGTTACTGGGTGGATCTCAATAATCCTTACATCACTTACACCAACAACTACATCGAATCGGTATGGTGGCTACTAAAGGAACTCTACAACAAAGACCTACTGTATAAAGGTTACACCATTCAGCCTTACTCTCCGGCAGCAGGTACGGGTTTGAGTTCTCATGAATTGAACCAACCCAATGCTTATAAAGACATCACCGACGTAACAGCGGTAGCACAGTTTCGGATAAAAGGGACGAAGGAGGAGTATTTCTTGGCGTGGACGACTACGCCTTGGACTTTGCCTTCCAACACCGCTTTAGCTGTTGGCAAAAACATTACTTACGTCAAAGTACGCAGCTTCAATCGTTATACGCAAGAACCGATCACCGTCATTTTGGCAAAAGATCGTTTCAAATCCTATTTCTCGGAGCAAAACCCCGATTTGCAACCCAGCGATCTCAAAGCCGGTAACAAACCCGTTCCTTATATTGAAATTGTAGAGGAAATGCTCGGCTCGGCTTTGGAATTGATGGAGTATGAGCAGTTGATGCCCTATGTACAGCCGGATGCTCCTGCTTTTAAGGTGTTGTTGGGGGATTTTGTTAGCACCGAAGATGGTACGGGCATCGTACACATCGCTCCCACGTTTGGCTCGGATGACTTTCGGGTGGCCAAGCAATACGGCATACCGCCACTTATGGTCAAAGATGAGGAAGGTAACCTTATGCCTTTGGTTGACAAACACGGACAGTTTGTGGCGGAAGTGACTGATTTTGCGGGTCGCTACGTGAAGGATTATGGCCAGGTGGAAGAACGCTCGGTCGATACTGACATCGTGATTAAACTCAAAGAGGAAAACAAGCTTTTTGTTTCTGAAAAATACTTGCACAGTTACCCTCACTGTTGGAGAACCGAACGCCCCGTTCTGTACTACCCCTTAGACAGTTGGTTTATAAGGGCCGCTTCGGTGCGGGAGCGCATGTTTGAACTGAACAAAACTATCAACTGGAAACCTGCTTCAACGGGTGAAGGTCGTTTTGGGAAATGGCTGGAAAACCTTCAAGACTGGAATTTATCACGTTCGCGTTATTGGGGGATTCCCTTGCCCATCTGGCGTACCAAGGATGGAAAAGCGCAAAAATGTATTGGTTCGATCGCTGAATTGCAAAAGGAAGTAGACCAAGCCAACGCGCATTTAGGAAAAAATCAAGCAATACCTGAGGACTTGCACCGTCCTTTCATCGATGATGTGGTGTTGACTACAGAGAGTGGCGAACCAATGTACCGCGAACTAGACCTGATCGACGTATGGTTTGATTCTGGAGCTATGCCTTATGCGCAATGGCATTACCCTTTTGAAAATCAGGAGAAGTTCAAATTCAATTTCCCGGCCGACTTTATTGCCGAAGGGGTAGATCAAACCCGTGGCTGGTTTTATACCTTGCACGCCATCGCCGCGATGGTTTTTGACAGTGTAGCTTATAAAAACGTGGTATCAAACGGCCTCGTACTCGATAAAAACGGGCAAAAAATGTCTAAACGCCTCGGTAATGCTGCTGATCCGTTTGACATCATCGGTACCTACGGCGCCGATGCTACCCGTTGGTACATGATTTCCAATGCACCTCCTTGGGACAACCTTAAGTTTGACCCCGCAGGGATCGAGGAAGTATCACGCAAGTTTTTTGGCACCTTGTACAATACCTATTCGTTTTTTGCTCTATATGCCAACATCGACAAATTCGCGCATCAGGAAGCGCCGATTCCATTGGATCAGCGCCCAGAAATTGACCGCTGGATATTATCGGTATTGAATTCCTTGGTGAAATCGGTAGACCTGGAATATGCAGATTACGAACCTACCAATGCTACCCGCAAGATCATGTACTTTGTGGATGAGCAACTGAGCAACTGGTACGTGCGACTTTGTCGCCGCCGGTTCTGGAAGGGCGAGTACGGTGATGACAAAATCAGTGCCTACCAAACCTTATACGAGTGCTTGACCACCATCTGCAAATTAATGGCTCCTGTTGCTCCGTTTTTCTCCGATTGGTTGTATCAAAACCTCAATAAAGCTACGGGCAAAGAAAGTTTTGAATCCGTGCACTTGACCTTGATTCCCGCAGTAAACGAGACCTTGATTGATCCGGTATTGGAACAGCGGATGGATTATGCGCAGCGTATTTCTTCCTTGGTGTTGTCGTTGCGCAAAAAAGAAAAAATCCGCGTACGTCAACCCTTGCAAAAGATTTTGCTGCCGGTGTTGGATGAAGGATTTATCACGCAAGTGGACGGAGTGAAGGACTTGATCTTGGCAGAAGTTAACGTCAAGGAAATTGTTTATGTCACTGATACCGATGGTTTGATCAAGAAAAAAATCAAACCCAACTTCAAAACTTTGGGTAAGCGCTTGGGCAAGCACATGAAGGCTGCCGGCGACATCATCGCGGCATTAAACCAGAACGACATCAGCGAAATTGAAAAAACCAACCATTACCAGCAGGTAATTGAAGGCGATGTTTTTGAGCTGACGGTAGAGGATTTTGAAATTTCTGCCGAGGACATCCCCGGCTGGCAAGTAGCCAATGATGGTCCGCTCACGGTTGCTTTGGACATCACGCTCAACGAAAATTTAGTAGCCGAAGGGATAGCGCGCGAACTCGTGAACCGGATTCAAAACATCCGCAAAAACCGCGATTTCAACGTGACTGATCGGATACAGATTGATTTGGAAGCCCACCCTGCGGTGCAAGCGGCGGTCAATCAATACGGCAGCTACATCAAAGACGAGGTGCTGGCCACTAGATTGGATTTGTTGGCCGTAGTAGAAAAGGGCGAGTTGCTGGAATTGCTGGACGAGGTCAGTTTACAGATCTTGGTACAGAAACAAGATTGAAGACCATAAAGGCAAGAAATATAAAAACAAGAGCCAAGTTTGATAAAAAAACTTGGCTCTTGTTTTTTTAGCGACTTTAAAAGCCGATGCATTAACTAAATAGCGACTGCAATTTCATCGCTACGCCCATATCGCCTTTGATTTTTACCTTTCCCGACATCACTGCCATCATGGGATTCAAATCTCCAGCACGCAGTGCATTCAAGGTCTCCACGCTGGTAGATATGACGCAATCGGCATCCTTGTCTTCGTTGGAGATATTTGGCGTGTCGCCAGTCATATCAAGGAATACAACTCCTTCATCAAAGACAAACTTAAGCGATTTGCCGATCGAAGGTACGTTGGCAGCAGAAGTTTTGAACTGCTGGGTGATGTCATCTAGTGTCATTGGAATATGAATTTAATGTGTAGCGAATTTTCGCTGAAATATAGGGAAATCTTTTTTGTCTGTTCGCTTTTGTGGCAAAAAAGCCAAATTTAGTTTTTTTTGAGGAATAGGAAATACGGATGATGATTTTTAGGTTAGTCATCAAAAACACAATTACTCAATTTTTTTGATGACTTTTAAAGGAACACCTGCTACAATCGTATTTGCAGGAACATCTTTTGTCACTACTGAGCCTGCTGCAACGATAGCATTTTCGCCGATAGTAACACCTGGTAAAATTGTTGAGTTTGCCCCAATCCACACATTGCGCTTTATGGGCACCGATTTCAGGTCTAATACTTTTCACTCTTTGGGGTTGATGGGGTGATTTTCTGTAACAATACTTACTTTTGGTGCAATTAGAACATCGTCTTCTATTACTATCCCGCAAGGTCTAAAAAAGTACAGGCATGGTTGATAAATATATTTTTACCCATTTGAATGTGACGTCCGAAATTAGTATAAAATGGTGTAAAAATAGTTGTGCTTTTATCCATTTCTCCTCCAATTATTTCACTCAATCTTTCTCTGATTTGGTCAATATTGGTGGAAGTGTTGAGGGCTACTGACAATTTAATTGTGTGGATACTGCCTCAAATATTTTTGGGTACACGGGGTCATTAAAAGGGATCAATCCCCCTGCAATCATTCTATCAAAAATGTCACCTTTATTTTGGTTCATATTTATCTTTTATTTCGTTAACGAGAACGATGCGCTTCCCGAAAATTCGACGTTTTGGAAGCAATTTTCAGCAAGCGATTTTTTCAGTATTCACGGTTTGATTTGCTTTTTTAGGATCTCAATTTGTCGTTGTAACTCCAAGTTTTTTTGAATTTCATCATCAGCTCGCTTTTTTTGCTCTTCGACTCGCTGTTGCTCCACGCGCAATTGATTTTCCTTTTCGGCAATGATTTTATCCTTTTCGGCGGCCAATTTTTTTATTTCGCGTTCAAATATCCGATCCAGTTCATCCTCCACGGCCATTTTTTCGCGCATCTCTTCATTGGCAATGGCGCGTCCCAAACGATCAATCATTTTTTTAATCAAGGGATCATCCGCATCGCCCTGAAAATCTAGCTGATGCTTATCTGCGGTGGTTTGGTAGATGGGGCTAAAGATTTGTAGCACACGCTCCAATTTAGTCCGCGTTTTTTTGGCCAATTTCCTTACCTGAATCAAATAGGAATCATGCGTTATCAGCTCCACAAAATCCTCTTTGATGTCCAGTATTTCCTGAGTAACTACATCCCGGTACTCCCGATTGATTTTGACGACCCCGGATTGGATGCTGTCCAAGGGAAATCCCAAAAAATAAATGGTAACGATGGGCAAAGGGCGCTTTTCAGCCTCTCCTTGTTCGTTGAGTACTAGATCTTCTTTGCGGTAATTGTCGCCCAGGTAGCGCCGAAAAAGCATCACATCAAAGGTTTGTTTGGCCTTTTGTAACTTGATGAGCACTTTGCTCAGATCCCCACTTTTTTGCTTGATAATTGCATTGAAATCAAAACGAAGGATGTTGATTCTGCCTCCAGTTTCAGTGGATGTTTCCTGAGGTTTTACTTCCAAACTTTGCACTTCCTCCCCCAAGATGGTTGACAACAACTCCCGAGCAATCTCTGCATCTTCGAGCAGGTATTTGAACACGACATCGTAGAGGGGGTTGGCAATAATTACACCTAATTTTTTGTTTGATCTCTATTGCAATGTAAACTCTTTTTGGGATATTTTGATTCCTGTTTACTCTTTTTATTTTGTTTGAATATGTGAATGGTTGTGCTAACTTCTTTTCTTTTGTTCCTCCAATTCTGTCAAAATTTCCGTCGCCGTAGCATACGTTTCCTGCATGGCTTCTGGATGAGCCAAACCCGCAAAAAGCGCCATTTCGCAGTTGGTTAAGGTCTTCAACAAGCGTTCCGTTAATTCAGGTTGTACGGGAATAGCCAGCAGTTGTTGCTGAATTTTTTCTTTACTCAATTCACCTGGAGGGATCTGCAAGCGATCACTTAAATACCCGAGAATGGCTTTGGAAACCTCATCATAAAATGCGCGGCTCTCTCCTTTTGCTAAGTGTGCAGCAGCAGTTTTCAAACGAGCCAGTGCAATCTTTCGCCCGCCTTTTTCTACTTGCGCTTTCGCCAAAAGATCCTTTTTCCGGATCAATTGGTTTTGCACAACCACAACTCCCAGCAGCAACAATACCGGTAAAAACCCCAATACCAAAAAACTTGGGCTGCCCCAAAATGCGGGACGCGCACGATGTAGGCCGGTAAGTTTCTCCATAGGTTGCAGGGATTCTTCCGCTCCGGAAGTTGCATTTTTTCTAGCCGCATTGGGGCGATTGGCACCTTGTTTTACTTGTACCTTGTAAGTGAAATCAGCGATGGTGATGTACTGCTTTTTATTGCTATCGAAATAGGTGAACTCCGGGCGGATGTCAAAAACGCCAGCTTTTTTGGGCAAAACCAGGTATTCAAAAATCTTCCGGGCTACCCGTAGATTTTGACTTTCCTCGGTTTCTTCCGATTTGACGGTAGGTTCGTATACTTCAAAAGATTCGGGTACGATGATTTTGGGCGCTTGTACTCTTTTCATATCTCCATCGCCAGTAAGGACTAAGGTGACGGACAAGGCATCATCGGTAGTGACGTCGGTGCGGTTGAGCGTAGAACCTAAGGTAAAATTACCAACCGCTCCTGTAAAACTAGCCGGTGCGTTGGCAGGAAGCGGTTTGACCACGAGTGTAATGGCCTCGGTTTGGGCAGGAACTCTTTTGGTTTCATTGCCAAAAAAAATCGAACCAGCGTTGGGATCGCCTTCCACTACGCCCAGTTGCATCACAATGGGGTCGATGGTTAACTTTCCGGCTTGTTGAGGATAGAGGGCCATGGTCTTCAATACTCGGGTAATGTAGCGGACTCCGCCCATGCTTTCTTCGCGTACTTGTAGATCGGGTTGTATGATGTCTTCGGCATAAAAACCAGCATAGTCAGATTCTTTGACCACATTAAAATTCTCCACATTGACTCGGGTATAGAGTTTGTAGTCGAGTCGAATTTGCTGACCAATGTAGGCTTCGCGGCTGCTAAGGATGGCTTTTACAAAAATATCTTGCTTGCCGGATTTATTTTTTTGTTGACTGGGAGCGATGGCTTCCACCACTACTGAATTGGAACGAAGCTGAGCGCCATTCACCAGGATACTCGCCCCAGGAATGCTGTATTTGCCAGGCTTGATGGGTTGAAGGGTATAAGTAAAAGACATCTCACTCGACATCTTTCCGTTGACTATTGTCGTACTCACGCCTCTGGACGGGCCGGCGATCACCACCAAATTGCTGCCAAAACGCGGCGGCTGAAAATTTTCGCCCTCGCCGTTGAGTAAGGTATAGGTCAGTTCAAAATAACCATCTGTGCTGACCTGATTCAAATCGACAATGGTCTGAAAAAATGGTTTGGGTCGTTGGGCATACAGCCCCCCAACCAAGAGTAGGAACAGGACGGTTGAATACCAAGTACGTTTCATTTTGCGCTATTCGATTGATAGTTGATATAAAAAAATCTCCACATCACCAATCTTTGTAAGATTTGGCGGGTTGGGAAAAACCACGTTTGAGTTTGGATTGTACTTTCCGCTCTTCGTCTTCCATGATTTTCAGGAGGTTTTCCGCTTCTTTGCGGCTTAATTTTTGACTGGGGTCGGGCTCAGGCTGAGGTTGTTGCTGTTGATCTTTTTGTTGCTGTTGTTTGTCTTGATTCTGCTGATTTTGGTTCTTATTCTGCGGCTGATTTTGTTGGTTTTGCTGTTGGTTTTGATTTTTTTGATCTTGCTGTTCTTTCTTTTTCTCTTCTTCTTGTTTTTGCAATTTTTTTTGCGCCACCGCCAAATTGAATTTACTTTCTAGGTCTGCCGGATTTTGGCGCAAGGCATTTTTGTAAGCGTCGATGCTTTTTTCGTATTTACCTGCTTGAAACTCCGCATTGCCTAGGTTGTACAGGGCACTGGCTTTATCATCGGGCGCATTCGCCAATTTACTGGCTGCATTGTAGTGTTGAATGGCTTCGGGAAAACGTTTTTGCTGGTAAATGGCGTTACCCAAGTTGTATTGACCCTTCGGACTTGGTTTGCGGTCAATGGCTTTCCGGTATTCTGTTTCGGCTTTGGCGTACTCACCGCTGCGGTAATTTTTATCGCCATTCCGCAAACGCAGGTGCGCCGATGAATTAAATAGGGAGCTTGGAATATTGGGTTTCACATTGGCTACGCCCCCCGGGGTGGTTTGGGCATGAACAGCTAGGGTAGCCATCAGGAAGACAACCACTAAGCCCAAAAAACGCCACGTTGTATTTTTTTGCAGCAACTTCATCATTGGATGTCCAGTAAATTTTTTCCCCAAAAACCGTTTGATCTTTTGGGGTAACCAATCAAGAAATCGAATATTAGAAAAACGATGCCAAGGCCAATAAAGATCTGAAAATGACTTTGATATTCGCGAAAAATGCGTTGTTCGCGTTCGCGTTTTTCGAGTTTTTCCAAATTACTGCTGAGCTCTCTGACAATGTCATCGTTGTTGTTGGCGAGACGAAAATAGCTTCCGCCGCCGTTTCGCGCAACTTTGCGCAACATATCTTCATCGATTTTCGAAACCACGGGGTTGTCGTTTTCATCTTTTTTGAAGGCGCGTTCTCCTTCAAAGATATAGGGCACAAAACTACCTTCTTTGCTGCCGACGCCGATGGTGAACACCCGCATTCCGCGCGATTTGGCTTTACGCGCCATATCTTCTGCACCGGGAATATGGTTTTCGCCGTCAGACAAAAGGATCAACACGCGGTTGCCATCGTCGGATTCTTTGGTTTTGCGATTGGCGATGGAAATCGCTTCGCCGATTGCCGTGCCTTGCAAGGGGATCATATCCGGTTGGGTGCTTTTGATCATCAAGCTGATGGCGGCATAATCGGTGGTTAAAGGTACTTGAAGATAGGCATTGCCGGCAAAAATGATGAGCCCGAGCCGATTGCCGCGCAGGCTTTCCACCATCTGTAGGGCCAGGCGTTGGGCTTGCGTAAGGCGGTTTGGCGCAATGTCTTCCGCCAACATACTCTGAGAAATATCAAGTGCTATGTAAATGTCGATGCTGTTGCGTTTCACGGCTTGTGCCTTAGAACCCCATTGCGGATTGGCCCAGCCAGCAATGATCAACAGCAAAGCCAGAAGGAACAAAGCCAGTTTAATGGCCGGTTTGTTGACCGAACGACTAGGCATGAGACGATCCAGCAACACCGGATTGCCAAAACGCCGCAACGCTGTTTTTTGCCGATATCGTCCCCATAAATAGAGACACCAAAAAATCGGCAAGATAAGAAGCGCCAATAAATAATCGCTGTGTTCAAATCGAAACATCTTTATCCGCTTTTTTTAGTAGTAGGAATTTATAGTATCCCATTACCAATCACATGATGGCGCGCAAAATGCTGTACCGCAACAAAAACTCCAACGCTAAAATCAGTAAGGCCCCTAAAGCAAACCAACGAAATTCTTCGCTGTAACGCTTAATGGAGGTTACCTCTATCTTTGTTTTTTCCAACCGATCGATCTGTTGATAAACTTGCTGTAGATCATTGGCAGAGGTAGCCCGAAAATACTTTCCACCGGTCATTTTTGCAATTTGCCGCAACAATTCTTCGTCAATTTCTACTGGTGCTAAGCCAAAAATAAACCGTCCATCGCCGCGTCGACTTACCGGAGTAAGCGCTTCGCCAACCGAACCTACACCGATAGCATATATTTTGATTCCAAATTCTTTGGCAATTTCACCAGCCGTAATGGGTTTAAAATAGCCTACGTTGTTGACGCCATCGGTCACCAGAATGACCACTTTGTTTTTGGCTGGACTTTCTTTGAGGCGATTAACGGATGCAGCCAAACCCATGCCGATGGCCGTACCATCTTCCAAGAGGCCACATTGCAACTGCGATATAAAATTGAGCAGCACTTCGTGATCAGTGGTAAGCGGGCATTGCGTAAATGCTTCACCAGCAAATACCACCATGCCGATGCGGTCGTACTGCCTTTGCCTTACGAACTCCATCGCCATCCTTTTTCCTACTTCCAATCGATCGGGTTTGAAATCTTGAGCCAACATGCTGCTAGAAAGATCCATTGCCATCACGATGTCTATACCTTCAGCGTTGATTTTTTCCTCCTTGAGGGTGCGCTGTGGTCGCGCCATTGCTAGAATGAGCAAAGCCAGCGCCGCGAGTCGCAAGTAAGGGAGCAAGGGGCGCAGGAGACTGCGCCAAGAGTTAAGCTTAAGTGTGCTTTGCAGACTCGACATTTCCATGACCACATAGCGCTGCTTTTGCTGCCGCCAAAACCACCAAACGAGCGCAGGCAGCAGCAGGAGCAATAACAAAAACAATGGCTGTACGAAATGAATTTGTCCCAAGGGTTATGCTGGATTTAGTGGTTCTTGATTGTCGATGATTTTAGTTTCCTCCACGAATGCCCTTACTGTTTTGAGTGCTTCTTGATGGCGTTCGCTGGGTATTTCTGCTTTGGCAAATTTAACCAAATCAGCCTCTTGCATCAATTTTTGCAAAATTGATTGCCATTGAAAAGGTACGCCGCTGGAAAAAAAGTCGCGAACGATCTCCTCGGTAGTAGATTCCAAGGCTTGCATGCTGAATCGGACTTCTAAATATTCCCGCAAGATATAAGATAGACGGGTCTGGTAAGCATTGTAATCGCGGCGAAAAAGGAGGTCGGATTTTTCTAGCGCTTCCAATTTTTCCAAAATGATTTCGTGGATCGGTTTGGGCGGAATAATCAGAGCGATGGGTTCTACTTTCGGTCGTTTTCTGAGCCGGATCAGCAAAATGATGATGCCTATCAATCCCGCAATAGCCAATAAATAAGGCAGGATATCACTCAACTGGCTGTGTTCTCGCCAAATATTTTTAATGGGACGAATCTGGGTTGTATCGCTTACGTTGGGAATTGTGCGAACTAGTAAGGGCAGGGAATCGGTGTAGACCGTTTTTACTACTCCTCCTTCGGTATATTCTATAGGGATGGAAGGAACAAAATACTTCCCTTCTTTAAAACTGGTCAGCATGATGACTTGCTCTACCAAAACATTTGGCGACAAAGCCAGGGTGTCCACTTTACTTTTTTTGACGATTTCGAGCGTTGGTGTTTGATTGATCCCATTTGGGCGGATCCCCAGTAATTTAACACCCGCAGGAGTCTCAATTTGGATGTGTAGCCCAACTTGATCACCGATCATGATGTTGGAGGTGTCCAATTGAGCATGGGCTCGAATTTGCGCCGCTAAGGAAGACAAACAAGCTCCACCGGTCAGCAGCGCCAGGATCAGTTTCAGAAGCGTTTTCATCCGGCTGAACGTTTTTGAAAAAATTGATGCAAAGAACTGGTATAAGAATCGGTGGTTTGAATGCTGATCACATCAGCGCCGCTGCGTATAAAGGTGGTACGGAACTGCTGTAAATTATTTTGATACCCTTTGGCGTAAGCGGTTTGAATATCAAAAGATTGGGTATCAAGCCATTGTAGTTCGCCGGTTTCGGCATCTTGTACCCGAATCAAACCCATATTGGGTAAGGTTGCTTCGCCAGGATCGGTGACTTGCATGCCAATGACATCATGCCGCCGGGTGGCAATTTTTAAATCATCCTCATAACCCTGCGTAAAAAAATCGCTGAGAATGAAGCAGATGCTGCGTTTTTTGATGACGTTGTTGAAAAACTTTAAAGTTTTCCCCAGATCGGTTCCCTTGCCCTTGGTTTTTAATTCCAACAGTTCGCGGATGATCCGCAGGATGTGTTGGCGGCCTTTTTTGGGGGGAATATAAAGCTCAACTTGATCGGTAAAAAAGACCACGCCCACCTTGTCGTTGTTGTTGATGGCTGAAAAGGACAGCAAAGCGCAAATTTCGGTAATGGTATCGGATTTGAATTGATTGACCGCGCCAAAATAAGCTGAGCGACTCATGTCGATGAGCAGCATCACGGTTAGTTCGCGTTCTTCCTCAAAAATCTTGACGTGAGGATCACCCGTGCGAGCCGTTACGTTCCAGTCAATGTTGCGTACATCGTCGCCATATTGATAGTTGCGTACTTCGCTGAACGACATACCCCTACCCTTAAAAGCACTATGGTATTCCCCTGAGAAAATCTGTTTGCTCAGGCCCTTCATTTTAATCTCGATGCTGCGTACCTTCTTGAGGAGTTCACTGGTTTCCATAACTCGCCGATTAAGGAACTTCTACTACGTTGAGGATGCGACTGATGATGTCTTCTTGACTTACGTTTTCTGCTTCTGCTTCGTAGCTCAGTCCAATGCGATGGCGCAGTACATCAAAACAAACGTTGCGTACATCTTCTGGAATGACGTAACCACGGCGCTGCAAGAATGCATAAGCCTTGCTGGCCAATGCCAAACTGATGCTGGCCCGCGGGGAGCCGCCGTAGTTAATCAAAGGTTGTAGGTCTTTGAGGCGATAATCAGCAGGATTTCGCGTAGCAAAAACGATGTCGAGAATGTACCGTTCGATTTTTTCGTCCATGTACACTTTGCGCACCGATTCGCGGGCTTGCATTATATCTTGAGGCTGAACCACGGGCGTTACTTTTTGTCCCAATTGATCTTCGGCCAAGTTGCGGCGCATGATGTCTCTTTCATCCTCTTTGGTGGGGTAGCCAATTTTTACCTTGAGCATAAAACGATCGGTCTGTGCTTCGGGCAGGGGATAAGTACCTTCCTGTTCAATTGGATTCTGCGTGGCCAGCACTAAAAAAGGCTCTTCCAACTTAAAAGTATCCACACCAATGGTTACTTGGCGTTCCTGCATCGCTTCTAGCAAGGCGCTTTGCACTTTGGCAGGCGCACGATTGATCTCATCAGCCAAAATAAAATTGGCAAAAATGGGCCCTTTACGCACCGCAAATTCATTGCGATTGGGGTTGTAGATCATGGTGCCGATGATATCAGCAGGCAACAAGTCAGGTGTAAACTGAATTCGGCTAAAATGGGCGTTGATGGCCTGGGATAGCGTTTTGATGGCTAAGGTTTTGGCCAAACCGGGCAGACCCTCTAGCAGCACGTGACCACGAGTAAGCAAACCCAGCATCAAACGTTCAATCATGGTATGTTGCCCTACGATGACCTTACCTGTTTCTTCTTTTAACTTTTCAACAAAGGCGCTGTCGATGAAAATTTGTTGGTTCAGCGCTTCGATATCTACCGCGTACATGGTTCGGAATTTGTCTTTTAAAAACTATTAGTCAACAAAATTTTGACGACTGCAAATTTGGGAATTTTTTCCAAGATCTGCACGCACAAATACAGCCAGATCGAGGCTTATTTCTTATCCCCCTTGAAAAAAGGTTTTACCGGTGTGGTATCCTTGATGGTTTTGATGACCGGGTGTTCGGGTTTTATGGGTTTGTGTGGTTTTAAGGTCGTATCGCGTTTGTAAAAAGCATCCACGAGAAGGAGGGAATCCACCTGTCTTACCGCATTTTGAAACAAATCATCTTCGCAGCGTTTTCGGTGCGAGGTGACAAAAGCATCAACGCGCGCAAGCAATTCCTCCTGCATTAAGGCATTGATCTGTTCTTCAGAAAATTCCTCGTGCGACAAGCATGCTGTTTGCCCCAGCAGTATCAGCACCAGGATTCCAAGCAGTGGGTTTCGAAATATGGTCATAACAAGGATGGTTTTTTATTAATATCCACCAAACGCTATTGATTGCTGTTGAAAGCAGGAATGTATTTTTGGCGCAAATACGCTTCTTCCCCTTGTCGGACGCCAATCATGGAGTCAATCAAAAACTGCAAGCGTTTTTCATGCTGATCATTGCATTGAGCATCTAAAATCGGTCTTAGACTATCGGTTTTGTGATAAAACAGAGTATCTACCAAATCCCGTTGTGAAGAAGTTAATTTCAACGTTGGCGGTTCAGAACAGGAATGGCTAAAAAAACCGATTACCAGCACGAAACCAATCGCGATTAGATTTTCTAATGGCCGTTTCCTAAACATAATGCTATCGGTTGAGGTCAATGACTTTTTTGCGCAATTCAAAATGTTTGCCTAGGTATACTTTTCGCACCATCTCATCAGCGGCCAATTCTTCGGAGGTACCAGCTTTTAGGATATTTCCCTCAAACATCAAATACGCGCGATCGGTGATGGATAAGGTTTCTTGTACGTTGTGGTCGGTGATCAGGATGCCGATGTTTTTGGTTTTGAGCCGAGCAACAATGTATTGGATGTCTTCCACTGCGATGGGGTCAATACCCGCAAAGGGTTCATCGAGCAGGATGAATTTAGGGCCACTTGCGAGCGCCCGCGCGATCTCTGTTCGTCGGCGCTCTCCGCCGGATAAAGTATCGCCCCGGCTTTTCCGTACTTTTTCCAAACCAAACTCATCGATCAATTCATCCAATTTATGGGTTTGTTCGGTAGGGGTAAGTTTCGACATTTCCAGTACAGCTCTGACATTGTCTTCTACCGTCATTTTTCGAAAAACGGAGGGCTCTTGTGGTAAATAACCAATCCCTTTTTGGGCACGTCGATACATCGGGAGGCTGGTAATTTCTTCATCGTTGAGGAATACTTTTCCAGCATTGGGGCGGATAAAACCCACCACCATATAAAAGGATGTCGTTTTTCCGGCACCGTTTGGTCCGAGTAGTCCAACAATTTCTCCTTGATTGACTTCCAAAGAGACTCCTTTTACCACCTGGCGACGGCCGTACATTTTGATTAAATTTTCACTGCGCAGAATCATGCCTCTCTCTGACTAATCGATGTAAATAATCTTATGCAGAAACCTAAAGCCTAACGTCAGCTCAATCGTAGTATTGTTGATCTGGCGTTGAGGAATATTGATCAAACTAGATCCGCCATAGGGATTGGGATTAATGATGTTATTGAGCGCTGGTTGGAAATACTGTTTTGAAAAATCAGGATTCACCGTCAACTCAAACACCATCCCGATCAAGTCGGAAAATGGCACCTCAATACCGCCCCCAAAAATAGCACCGTAATTAATTTTTCGGACATATTCCTGCTGTGGATAATAGATGGCATACCAATCGTACTGATTGAATTCTTTAGGCCCCAATTGGGTACTTATGGTGTAATCACCGCGTATCCCAAACATGTAATACAATTTTGAATTGCCCAATCCCAAGTTAAGGCGTTGTTTAGCTCCAACGGAAACTGAAAAGTTGCGGAACTGAAAATTGGTGGATCGAGAAGGAATGTTAATCAATTGGTTGTTTTGATCCAAAGCCGTGATGCGTGGCGTGCGTACTGCGCTTCCTTTTACATGCAGCCCCCCTTGAGCGAACAATGCAAAACGCGAATCCTCACTAATGGATTCAATGAACACGATGCCATGATAACGCAACAAAGGATCACGTTGGAAAGAGTTGTCCCATCTTTGGAAACCCGCGCTAGGACCGCCCTTGATTCCAAAGGCATAACCCTGCGCAAAGCAAGTCGTTGCTAGAACTAAGAAAAAAAAGCTTGAAAAAAGTATTCGTTTTGCCATTCTTTGGTCGATTGTGCTCCTGCAAAGTTGCCTTTTATCCTTGGATTGTGCAAAAAAAGTCGCAATTACTATAATCCCAACCGCCTCACTTCAAAATAAAAGTCTTGTTGGATAGGGGTTCTAAAATACAAACCTCCTGGCGTCCCTTGACTTTTAGCGCTAGATTACTTTTGGTTTTGATTTTTTCGCGGATATAAGTTCGCAACAAACACCAATCGCTGTACTGGCTCATGGGTTGATCATCTAAGGACTCAATTTCCTCAAGTAAGGCAAAATGATACTTGTCTACGTTGGGATTTGAAATGAGTTGAAGTATTTTATAGACGCCTTTGATGGGAAAAAAAACGATGCCATAATTCAATTCCGGTAATGGTGGCTGCGGTTTTACGCGATTTTGAAAAATGTATTCGCGTTTACTGGAGTTGATTACCAAATTAAACTGTTGTAAATACCCTAAGCCTAAACGCGGCGTTTCCATGTTTTTTTGAAATTCGATGGCTGGCGAAATGGGGAAAAGGGCATTTTTATAACTGAATTTAAATGGTTTTTTTCCGACATAGAAAGTATCAATTGATCCCAAACCAAATAAACCAAGTGTGGAAATTCCCAGGTGCTCCTCCACGACGCTGCCCCGAAAAAGCGGTAAAAATTTTTTTTGATCCAATTCCAGCTCACTCCCTGAACCCAGATCGATATGGGCATAGTAGGGATCGTTGTTCAAACTAAACTCAATGAAGTGGCGGTTGCTTTTGGTGATGGTATAAGGTGTCTTGATGCCGTCATTTTCAAAAGGTTCAGAGGAAAAAAGCAATTTTTGTAGATCGAAATCAATGCGCCAATTGGCTTTGTTGATGACAGAATTGCCTAGGAAACCATCTATTTTTTTGCAGGGCAGAAAATTGTGACTATCCACAATGGTCACCATCGTTTCTTTAAAGGTAACTTTACCAATATGAATTTTTTCAGCTATGCCATAGGGTAAATCTTGCGTGACATTATTGGCATCGCTGGCTTTTCGTACATCGGTACTGAGGATTTGAATACCACATTTAGCGGCGAATTCCGGATCAAGCCCAGTAGTAGTAAATCCGTTGTCATACATAAAGAGCCCTTTTACGCCATTTACTTCCAGACTCAGGTAAATGTGATCCTGCCAAAGTTCAAAATCTACTGCTTCGGTAAACTTATGGGGCGACACCTTGCCTTGGTTGGGTTTGAATTGCCCATTAAGTAAGGTAGAAGTGAAGGGCAGAAAAAAGAAAGCAAACAACAATGGAAAAATCCGCATAGGTATGGTTTTGCTTAAATGACTAGAAAGATAAACCTTCTGAAACAAGATCTTGTTCGCCTGCCTTATTTTTGAAAACTTTTTTAATATGCTTCCCCGGTATTTTTACAATTTGCATACAATGATTTACAAGTGTCTATGATCGACGAACGGTATACCAAGTAGATTTTCTTATTTTTGAGTCATGAATAGTAGCACATGGAAAAAAATCGCTGGGTTTACCGCATTGTTGGTGATGAGTACATTGCTCATGCAGTTTGTTTGGCGTGTTGCGGAAAAGGGTAAAGATGTTCCGGTTTTTTCCCCTGATAAAGTAAATCTTGCGTTGCGCCGAACAGCGGATGTCTTATTGCGGGCAGCGGGAGACAGTATTTCTCAGATCCCACCAGTAGAACAAATCAAGGATAATGTTTGGCTGCTTCGCTTAGTGCATACCCTCGATTATGATCGGTTGCCCGCCGTTTTACAGGCGTCATTTGATGTACATGGAATTTCCTGCGCCTACGATGTGGCGGTGCTGCGCTGTGTCGATGGAACCCTTCAGCTCGGCTATAATTTTATTGATTATTCCCAAAATAAGATTACCCCCTGTTCAGGGCGGGCTTTTCCCACGGATTGCTACAACCTCAAAGTGACGCTTGACCTTGGGGTGCCCCAGCAAAAAGATTTGCCGCTGTCGTGGTGGTTTTTTGGAGGAGGAATGGCCATCATGTTGTTCGGAATAAGTCGAAAATGGCATCCCACGCCTGAAAATATTCAACAACCCATCCAGATTAAGACCAATTGGCTGCACTTTGGCCATTCCCGTCTGGATATCGCCAATCAGCTGCTGGTATGCGAAAGCACCAATCATCACCTTACCTATCGCGAAGCCAAGCTGTTACATCTGTTTGCGCAGCGACCCAATCAAGTGCTCGAACGCAGTTTTATCCTCGATAATGTGTGGGCAGATGAAGGGATTTTAGTAGGCCGCAGTGTAGATATGTTTGTTTCGCGTTTGCGCAAAATGTTGCGGGACGACCCCTCGGTGCTGCTGGTAGCGGTACATGGCGTAGGATACCGGATGGAGGTAGCGTAAGGTACTCATTTTGCTTGCTGTTCCGGGTTTGTTCCTTTTTACAAATCCGTTACATCGTTTTACAACCAAAAGGTGATTTAGACTTTGCCAGCGTTTACTTTTGGTAAATCATTTCATTAAAAATCTCCAAGCCATGCGCATCTTCGCTTTTTTGCTTTTTTGTCTATTCCCTATAGCTTATCAAACCGATAAAGTAGTCGAAACTCCGTCTTCAAAACCAGCTACCACATCCAGCGATCAGGAGGCTCAGGTCTTTTTTCAGTCAGCAGATGCGGGTAAAACCTGGCAAAACCTGAGTCTGAAACTGCCCAAAAATCTGCTGATCAGTAGTGTTTTTGCTCAAGACGGGATGGTTTATTTGGGAACCGAAAATGGTAGTCTGTATTACAACAGCAACCCCGAATTGAACGCCTGGAATAAAGAAGATGTAGATGGTTACTTTCCCGTTGAACTGATTACAGGGATTAATGCCCTCGAGACTAGAAAAAGAATAACCGGTATTTTTCATGGGCGTTCTGGGCCGTATGTCTGTATCGACCGGGGCGGATTTTATCGAAAAACAGCAGGTTCGAAGCGTTGGAAACCGATGGATAATACGCTGGAAGAAAAAACGATAAACACCGTAATAGAAATCCAGGAGGGTACGATTTTAGTAGGAACCCAAAGCGGTATTTATAAAACAGTAGACGATGGCAAAACCTGGAAACATATTTTTGCCAAAGGCTGGATCGGCAGTCTTTCTAGTGCCGATGGCTTTCTCCTCGGGAACGGACCTGAAGGCTTGATGCGCTCAACTGATGGTGGCGAGCACTGGGATTGTGTGATGGCTGACCGAGGTGGAGTGTACAATACTTGTATCATTGATGATTATTTCGCGGCTATTCGTTTGGGAGGTCCTTTACCCAATAGTGAGAACAATAACCCGCCGCGTTCTTCTATTTCAAAAGATGGTGGTAAAACTTGGCAAAACCTTAAAGCTTTGATGCCGCTCCCTCAACCCATCTCCAACCTGGTAAAAGCGGGTGAATACCTTTTTGCCAACAACAGCGAGGGTATTTTCCGATCTGCTGACGGCGGAAAAACTTGGAAATTGGTACATCAATCTTCGGAAAATGACATGCCAATGCTGCTAAAACTAGGGGTTTCAGGTCAAATGGTATTTGCAGTGAGGGTGATAGGGGGATGTTGATCTTCTTTTAAGTCAGGCTGCAAAAACGGAATAAAAAAAAGGCGAGTGAACTGTTCACTCGCCTTTTTTTTATTAAGCAACATCTACCTCATCATCCTCTTCTTCTTCCTCGTCAACCGGATTCACTTCCACCGGTGGTATGTTCACCGCGCCCTCAAAAGGATCTTTGCTAAAGGTTAAGCCCTTCTTATCAGCATGGATGTATATCGTATCGCCTGCGCTAAACGTGCCAGCAAGTACGAATTTAGACAATTCATTGATCACTTCTTTTTGCAAAACCCGCTTCATAGGTCGCGCGCCAAACTGGGGATCGTAACCCAAATCCGCCAGTAAAGCTTTAGCCTTGTCGCTTACTTTAAGAACAATGCCTTTGCTGGCTAACATTTTTTGGGTTTTCTTCAACAAGAGCTCCAATATCTGGCCAATCTCTTCTTTGGAAAGTGGCAAAAACATGATCTGCTCATCAATCCGGTTGAGGAATTCTGGACGCATGGTTTCTTTCAGCAAGTTGAATACCTCCTCTTTGGTGGTAGCAATGATCTCGGTGCGGTGTTTTTCACCCATTTCTTCGAGGTCTTCAAAATTCTCCAAAATGATTTCAGAACCCATGTTCGACGTCATGATGATGATGGTGTTTTTGAAGTTGGCTACCCGGCCGCGGTTATCGGTTAAACGACCGTCGTCCAATACTTGCAGTAAAATATTGAAGGTGTCGGGGTGCGCTTTTTCAATCTCATCCAACAAAATGATGGAATAGGGTCTACGGCGTACCGCTTCGGTCAACTGACCGCCTTCGTCATAGCCCACGTATCCCGGAGGCGCGCCCACCAAGCGCGACACGGTGTGTTTCTCTTGGTATTCGCTCATGTCGATCCGGGTCATGGCGCGTTCATCATCAAAGAGGACTTCAGCGAGGGTTTTGGCCAATTCCGTTTTACCTACCCCCGTCGGGCCTAAGAAAATGAAGGAACCAATGGGTCGATCTGCATCCTGGAGTCCTGCTCTGCTCCGACGAATGGCATCCGCTACGGCGTGTACCGCTTCATCCTGGCCAATCAAACGCGAGCCGATCTCGTTTTCGATTTTCAGTAGTTTTTCCTTTTCGCTTTGCGTCATGCGATCCACGGGGATGCCCGTCCATTTGGATACCACTTCGGCAATGTCGTTGGCGGTTACTTTATCGTTGGTAAAACGCGTTTCTTCTGGTAATTTGGCCAAGCGCTCCTCGGCATTTTTGAGCATGATTTTTTGATCTTCCAGTTCACCATAGCGTAGTTTGGCTACTTTTTCATAGTCGCTGCTGCGTTCGGCACGTTCGGCTTCCATTTCCAGCTCTTCCATGTATTTTCTGATGGCCTGTACGGTATCAACGATTTCTTTTTCGTTTTTCCAGGCTGCCATTTTCGAATCGCGTTTTTCCTTGGCGTTGGCGATCTGTTCGCTGATGGAGGCCATCATCTTTTCGTCTTTCTCCCGTTTGATGGCTTCGCGTTCGATCTCCAACTGTCGCACCTTGCGATCCCACTCGTCAATCTCCTCCGGCAAGGAATCAAGCTCCAAACGCAGGCGTGCAGCAGCTTCATCAATCAGGTCAATTGCTTTATCCGGCAATTGGCGATCGGTGATGTAGCGATTGGATAACTCGGCTGCGGCAACCAAGGCTTCGTCCTTGATTTCGATCTTATGGTACACTTCGTATTTTTCCTGCAAACCACGCAAAATAGAGATGGTGTCCTCCACGGTGGGTTCTTCGATCAATACGGTTTGAAAACGGCGTACTAAGGCTTTGTCCTTTTCAAAATATTTTTGGTATTCATCTAGGGTAGTCGCGCCGATGGTGCGCAGTTCACCGCGTGCCAAAGCAGGCTTTAGGATGTTGGCGGCATCCATCGCGCCGTTGCCTCCGCCCGCTCCAATGAGCGTATGGATTTCGTCGATAAAGAGGATAATTTCTCCGTTTGATTCGGTTACTTCTTGGATCACGCCTTTTAAGCGTTCTTCAAATTCGCCTTTGTACTTAGCGCCGGCGATCAGCGCAGCAATATCGAGCACAAAAATCTTTTTGCTTTTCAGGTTGTCGGGCACATCTCCTTTGACTACCCGCCAAGCCAAACCTTCAACAATAGCGGTTTTACCTACCCCCGCTTCGCCAATTAGGATGGGGTTATTTTTTTTTCGCCGCGACAGAATGTGCAATACCCGCCGAATTTCGTCATCCCTGCCTATGATAGGGTCGAGTTTGCCACTTTCAGCACGTTCGTTGAGGTTGATGCCATATTTAGCCAGCGCATTGTAGCTGTCTTCTGAACTTTGGTCGGTTACCTTACGGCCTTTGCGCAATTCCTGAATGGCACCACGTAAGCCTTCTTCGGTTGCCCCCAATTCCTTAAGTAACCTGGCTCCTTTGTCATCACCTTGAATAATACCCATCAGCATCAATTCGATGGAAATGAATTCATCGCCAAAATCTTTGAGCAGGCTTTTTGCCCGACTCAGTGATTTGTTGGCGTCATTGGAAAGGTATTGTTTATCGCTACCTTCTACTTTGGGGTAAGTGCGAATGGTTTCATCTAATTTTCGACGCAACATGGGCAAGTTGACCTCGCTTTTTTGCAGTAAAAAACCAGCTACGCTTTCATCGGTCTCCAAAATGCCTTTTAGCAAATGAACGGTGTCTACTTGTTGCTGATCCAATCCTCCGGCGAGCTGTTGTGCTTTGAGGATGGATTCCTGGGCTTTTATCGTGAAATTATCGTACGTCATAAAAACTATAGCGTTTTTGGTCTTTGTTTGTAAACTCCTGGGGGAGTTTTACTCCGATTTTTTTTTCGATTTAATTCATGCAAAATATTTGCCAAGGTTGAAATCGGTAACAATGGCAGTTGTTGAACCGAGTTGACTGCAAAAATGACACTGTTGGTTAATTTACTCCCCTAATTTCGGTAATATGTTGGATAAGGAAGGATAAAGTTGACAAAAATCAAAAAGTTGACGACCAGCGGCGACAATATTAAATTTGAATGAATTCGGCAGCGTTTTTTGTTTCGCTTTTTTTCCTCTCCTCTAAGAAATTTGCGTAGCTGTTGTCTGGAAATAACCAGCTACCGATCACAATGGTGGCGATGCTGGTCAGTAAACCGGGTACCAAGCTTGGAAGATCGATGGGGTTGATGTACTCAAAATAGATCCAAACCGCCATTCCGCTCAACATGGAGGCATTGGCTGCTCGACTAGAAGTGCGTTTCCAAAACAACCCGGCGGTGAGTGGCATGAATAAACCGACCAAACTCAACGCGGATGAGCCTCCCACCAATTCGTAAATATTGGAGTTGAACATGGCCATGATTGCTGAACAAATGGCTACGCCAACTACCGCCAAACGCATAATGCGCAACATATTTTTATCCGTAGGTTGGCGGATCATTGGTTTGATGAGGTTTTCACCCATTACCGTGGCTGGCGCGAGGATAGCGCCGGAGGTAGTACTCAAAATTGCCGACAATAAAGCACCAAAAAACATGATCTGCAAAAACAAGCCCCCATGTTGAAGCACCATTTGCGGAATGACCATTTGTGGATCACCTTTCATGAAATCGGGGTATAATATTTTTCCACACAATCCGATGAAAAGCGGCATAAAACCAACAGTAAGGTAAAGTAAGCCAGAGTAAATACCAGCTTTCACGGCAATGTTGGCATTACGCGCCGACATCACCCGTTGAAAAATGTCTTGTTGGGGGATGGAACCGAGTCCTATAGTCATCCAGGCGGCGATGTAATGCACCCAGTTTTTCCAGCCATGATTGGGGAAAAATTGAAAAAAATCATTGGGCAAATGTGCCGCCATTTTTTGAAATCCACCTACCCTTTGGTACATGATCACCGTCAGTAAGGCAAGACCAGCAAGGATCATGATCGTCTGCACAAAATCGGTGATCGATACCGCCCACATTCCTCCCACATAGGTGTAAAGCAAAACGATAACCGTGCAAAGCACAATACCAGCAACAATTGGTAATCCAATCAATGCCTTGAGCACAATGGCCAAGGCTACCAACTGAGCAGCAATCCAACCAAAATAGGAAGGCACCATAAAAAATGCAGAAATCACTTCCGCACTTCGCCCAAAACGCATGCGGTAGAAATCATTGAAGGTAAGGATGTTCATTTTATAAAGAGGGCGGGCGTAGATCAACCCTACTAAAATCAAGCAAGCTGCTGCTCCAAAAGGGTCTTCCATGACGCCTAGCAAACCGCCATCAATAAATTCAGAAGGCGCACCCATTACTGTTTCTGACCCAAACCAAGTGGCAAACAAACCAGCTGTCAATACGGGCGTAGACAGATTTCGACCCGCTAGTACGAAGTCGGCGGTGGATTCTACTTTGCGGGATGCCCACCAACCAATCGCCAAAGTACTGGCCAAATAGAGGACGATGAAAGTTATGAGCATGGGTGTTTTAGGTTTTTTCTAACAAATTCAGTAAAATTTATTCTATCGTTGTAACTATTGGTGGCGTAGGGCGAAGCAAGTAAAAGAACCCGATGATGACAAAAGGAATACTCAACAACTGCCCGGTACTCAATACATAATTAAATGATTTTTCAAACCCACCTTGACTGTCTTTGAAATACTCCATAATAAAGCGGATTCCCCAAATCAGGACCATAAATAGACCAAAAACGTAACCTGGTTTGTTGCGTTTATTGGTGTACCAATATACGTAATACAAAATGAAAAAACTGATGAGGTAAGAAAAAGATTCGTACAACTGCACCGGATGGCGAGGGAGGCCATTGGGACCGTCCACTTTTTCAAAAATAAAACCCCAAGGTACATCGGTGGTTTTGCCTAAAATTTCAGAATTGATTAAATTCCCCAAGCGGATAAAAAAACCCGCCAACGCCGTAGGCACTGCCACTTTATCCAACATCCACACGATGGGTTTTTTAGAAACGTATTTGGAAAAAATGGCCAAAGCCAAAATGACGCCGATAGCGCCGCCATGACTGGCTAAACCGCCCTTCCAAATTTGCGGAATTTCTGCTAAATGTTCACGGTAATATCCCCAATCGTAAAAGAATACATGCCCCAAACGCGCACCTACTACTGCACCAACCACGATATACACAAATCCTTTGTCCAGCCATTCTTCAGGCGCTTTTTCCGCCAAAAACATTTTTCGAACAATGAACAAGCCAGTCAAAAAACCAGCTGCAAAGAGCAAGCCATACCACCGCGGCGTAAGCGGACCAAGGGTGAAAATCTCTGGCGACGGGCTCCAGTGGATGTATTCCAATATCATGTTTTTGAGTTTTAAACCAATTTTTGTCACAAATGACGGGAAAAAATGGGTAATGCCGTAATTTTTTCGAATTTGTATACACTAATTTGTATACTGACCGCGGCATTTATTACACCAAAGGCAGCTATTTTTTTTCATCAGACATTCGGAATGACGCAAGAGCAGGCTTTTGTACAACTGGTTCAACGCAACGCGGGTATCATCCACAAGGTGATCCACTTATACGTTGACCACCCTGAGGATCGCCGCGATCTGTACCAGGAAGTGTTGCTACAAGCCTGGAAATCATATGCAGCCTTTAAAGGCGATTCCACCTTTACCACTTGGCTTTACCGCGTAACGCTGAATACTGTACTGACCTATCGCCGAAAAAACCGGATACCTACGGCGGAATTGCCAGACAAATGGGATCCTCCCTCTAATCCAAGCGCACAATCCGATCAAAGCGAGTGGTTGTTGCTGGCCATCAAACAACTCAACGAAATTGATCGGGTGATCATTACCCTGCATTTAGACGGCTACGACAATGAAGAAATCGCCGGCATCACCGGATTGAATAAAAATACGGCCACGGTGCGTTTGCATCGGGCCAAGCAAGTCATCATTCAAAAAATGAAAACGTGGCAAGGCGTTAGCCCTTGACTCCAAATTAGAATAGCATGGATTTGCAACAGGAATGGCAATTACTACAAGAAAAACAACTGCGCGCGCCGGTACTTCCGGAAGCGGATATCCTTATTGCCATTCACTGCGATTCGCAAGGGCCCATCGCCGCCTTGTTGAAAGCCCTGCGCTGGCGTTTATTTTTCATCTGCTCGTTTTTGTTATTTGGGTTGGTACTGATGGCTTATAGCTGGTACAATCCTGAATTGCGGTTACTTATGGCCATTTTTGACGGGTATTATTTTTTAGGATTGTTGATGACGGTGCAGCAGCTCTTTCGCCTGCAGCGTTCTTCCAATCTGGACAATAACCTCCGGTTTACACTAACCACCTATTACCGTGTTATTAAAAATGCCATTCGTATCGATGAAATGATTGGCTTATTTATGTATCCCATAGCCTTGGTGTTGGGATACCTCTATGCTGGGGTAGATGGGGGCGATTCGCTACATCACATCCTTACCAATCCGCAGGATTTATTTATTTTATTGGTAGTGGTGATGGTATTTTCGCCTATTTTTCACATTTTTGTCCGCTGGGTCAATCGCAAAGCATTTAGCAAGTATTTGGTACAGTTGAAACAAAACATCGATTTGCTGGAGTAGACTCGTAGTTAAAGGCGTTCTTTAGTTTGTACTTCTAACACAACCATTATGATCAACAACATCGACACCAGTCAGCCCATTTTAGTGACCGGCGCGGGCGGATACCTAGCTTCCTGGATTTGTAAGTTACTTGTTGAGGGCGGCTATACGGTGCGTGGAACCGTACGTAGCCTGGCCGATGTAAGCAAACACGGTCATTTGCTCCAAATTGCCAAAGCCGGTCCTGGACGTTTGGATTTTTTTGAAGCCGATTTGCTCAAACATGATAGCTTCAACCGTGCCATGAAAGGTTGTGCACTGGTGATCCACACAGCATCGCCTTTTATGATCAAAGGCATCAAAAATGCCCAACGCCAATTGGTAGATCCCGCAGTAGAAGGTACCCGCAATATCTTACTCACCGCAGGAGAAGTGACGGGGGTACAACGTGTTGTGCTTACTTCTAGTGTTGCAGCCACTTTCAACGACGCCATCGAAATCCTCGACAAACCTAGTGGTATGATCAGCGAAGCTGATTGGAATCTAATCGCTGATTTAAAATACCGGCCTTATAGTTTTTCCAAAACCCTCGCCGAAAAAACCGCCTGGACGATGACCCAGGATCAAAAAAGCTGGGATCTGGTAACCATTAACCCGGCATTTATTCTAGGTCCTTCCCTTTCTAGCAGAACAGAAGGCACCAGTTCCGACTTCATGCTCAACATGATAGATGGAAGAATGCGCTTTGGTGCTCCTGATCTTTATTTTGGTGTGGTAGATGTTCGCGATGTAGCGCTGGCACACATCATGGCCGGTTTTACGCCGGAAGCCAATGGCCGTTATTTGTTGTGTAATGAGACCTTGAGTATATTGGAGGTTAGCCAAATTATGAGCCGCAAGTATCCAAATCTTGCCTTACCCAAAAAATTATTACCGCCTTGGATGATGTATTTAGTGGGTCCATCAGAAGGGTTTAACTGGCGTAATCTAAAAAATAATCTAGGTTACAAACCCCTTTTTGACAATAAGCGCAGCAAAGAATTGGGGATTACTTACCATCCAGTTGAAGAAACCATCTGGGATCAGGTCGAACAATTGAGCAGTCTGAAAAGATAAAGAAAAGAGGAGTGCAAATTTTTGCACTCCTCTTTTTGCTACTTCATTCCTTAGTAGTGAGGCAAAAATAAGTGTTCATTTTTTTCAGGCCAAAGGATTAGCTAAGGCACTTAAAATGAACACTTATTTTTTTATCGCCCCTTACTTAAAAATTACTTTTAACCAAGTTGCCACCGTTTCCAAGGCGGTGGGAGAAAACGTCTCTTCATTTTTGGCATATTCCTCTGGGCTACCCGTTTGGGCAGTCTGGAACAAATGATTCAATCCAGGTAATTCCTTAACCAGATTGTGTTTGTTGCTTTTTTTGTTTTGTTGTAGGGCTGTTCGGATGGCGGTCAAATTCTGATTGGGATCAACCTGCAAGTCTTTACCACCATTAATGGCCAGTATGGGGCAAGTAATCGTTTTTAAAGCAGGTTGAGGATCATAGGTCAAGAAATACTGAAACCAGGGTGTACCATAAGGCGCTAGTCCTTTGAGCAGCTCGGCTTTCTCTTCAGCAGTGGCGGTGGGCAATTCCTTGGCCAATCGTTCCTTGGCATATTCTTCCAACTTTGGCATCACTTGATCGCTTGGCGTTTTTTTCTTGAGCAATTCAGCCGCTTTACGCGTTACTTGTTCAGCCAAAGCAATGTCAGCCGCCTTCTCTCCCATTTTTTCGCCAATCAGGCGCTGTTGCAACAACAAGATCTCTTCCCCATTTACCCCTGGGCCGGCCAGTAGAATGATAAATGCCGTTTGCTTATTGCGGGCAGCTACCATCGGAGCTATCAAACCGCCTTCGCTGTGCCCAGCAAAACCAATTTTTTTAGGGTCTATTTCTGGTCTCGTCAGCAAGAATTTCAGCGCACATTCTGCATCATCGGCAAAATCGGCGGAGGTCGCTTTGGCAAAATCGCCGGTTGATTCTGCTACGCCCCGGTCATCATAACGAAAAACCGCATAACCCTGGCGCGTCAAATAATCAGCGATAACCAAAAAAGGTTTATGACCCAATAATTCCTCATTGCGGTTTTGCGGTCCAGATCCAGAAATCATGATGACCGCTGGAAATGGTCCTTTACCGGGAGGAACGGTAAGCGTACCACTCAAGGTAACCCCTGCTTTGACATTGGGAAATTTCAGCACTACTTCTTGGTAAGGGAAAGGAGCATTGGGTTCTTGGGGTCGCTTTGGAGGCGCTATTGCTGTGCTAGCGCCGGCATCGCGAGAAAGCTTAAGCGCGGTCGAATAAGCCCCTTGTTTGAAGGTTCCTTCGATTTGTCCATTGCTCCATTTTCCAGTGTATTCAATGCCTAGATTAGGTATTTTGATGACCAATTGATCTCCGCTGAGCGTAGTTTCTTTTACCGGAATGTCTTTAGCGCCTTGTTTAGGGCTATCCATTGTAGCGCTGAGCTTATCTTGGTCTTTTTTGATGTGAAAAACGAGGGGAAGCACGTTTCCAGGAATTTCCAGCGCTCCATACCAATCTCCAGTAACGTCCTGCGCGGAAAGAAAGGATAAATTCAAAAAGAGGACTGAAAAAGCAAGGAAAGCAAAACGAGTTTTCATACTTGGTGTATTTGGTGAAGCCATAAAATTACCCCAATCATGCCTTGCTCCAGCATATATCCGACGAATGCCCATAAAAAAACCTCCGAACAGCGTCTGTTCGAAGGTTTTAAGGATGGATGGCCTTGATCAGTACATGATCTAAGGTGTGGCAATGCCCTTATACTCGATCGATAAAGAACGATTTAGGTAAAAAGAGTACCAATTCTTGATTGATGACGATTTTTTTGTCCAATAAATTATTCCAGATGATGAGGTTGTCGGTAGAAGTTTGGAACAACCCGGCGATTTTCGCTAAGTTATCGCCTTTGCTGACCACGTAGGTGGTTTTGATCAAGTCGCTTGGGGTTGGCTTGTTGTTTTCCAAGTAGTTGCGCAAGTGATTCGTGGCGCTTCCAGGCAAAACCAAGTAACGTCCCATACTGGTTTTGGGTACGATACCAGCTACATAAGCAGGATTCAAAGCCGCCAAAGTAGCGGTTTTAATACCTGTTACGCGAGAGATCTCGCCAAATGACAACTGACGGGTTACCCGCAATGCGCGTAGATTTTGGCTGCCTTGAAAAGAGGCTGCCGGCTGAATGCCATGCTCTAAGTGGTACTGTGAAATGTAGGCCGCAGCAATAAAAGCGGGTACATAACGGCGGGTTTCAGCAGGAAGGAAATCGTCAACTTTCCAATAGTTTTTTGTTCCGGCGAGGTGTATAGCTTGCTTGACCTTACCGATACCGCTGTTGTAAGCAGCCAATACCAAGGCCCAATCGCCCAATTCGTCGTGTAGGTACTTGAGCATCTGTGCTGCCGCTTCAGAAGAGCGGTAAACATCTAGACGTTCGTCAAGTGTTCCATTTACCGATAACCCAAAGTAGCGAGCTGAAACTGGCATTAATTGCCATAAGCCAGTAGCACCGGCATGAGATTTCATCTTCGCAATCATCCCTGATTCAATGATAGGGAGGTACTTTAGTTCTTCTGGTAAATTGTACTGTTGTAGGTAATACTCGAAAACAGGAAAGTATTGAGGAGCGCGTCCGAGGATTAGCTCGGTTTCAGAACGGCCATTCACCAAGTACTGACGGATGCGCGTAAGCACCGCGGAATTGGATCTGACCTCAACAGGAAGCGACATTTTGGAAAGTCGCTCTTTTACTACTTCATCGGAAACACTTAAAAAGTCGCCTTTTTCGAAACTTTCTGAAGCAGTACGGTTTGTAAGAGTGTGTTCTTTAGAACCCATACCGGTGGCTGACGCCGCCAATATGGCAACAAGTGTCCATGGGATATTCATCGGCTTTAATTTTCTTGTTACACTTTACCAGCCGCCAATTACTATAATCTTGCTGGTACAGCGGGGGGCAATAAAGTTGCCCAAATAGATGTCAAATAAAAAAGTGTTTTTATCAAACGATGGCACAAAGCTATAGCGAAATACGATGCCATGCAATGCTCCGCCTCTTTGTACGCTTTTTTAGACCTTGTGTTAACGTTTTTAAGGAATAAAAAATTATTTGGGTCAAAAAAGCGACTCCCGGACAAAATCCAGGCGACTGCTAGGGCAAAACCAAATAATCCTTAACTGCATGGCTGTCAAGCAGTAGATTTTTGGTGTCAAAAAAATCACATAATTTAATACTAATATGACAATTAAATGACACAAATGGGACTTATCAACATCATATTTGGCACGCAAAATGATAGCATTCTGCTTCCAGTTTCCATTTTTTGCTTAAACATTGAGAATCAGACATGAAAATTAACGTGATTGCTTTTGGCATTGCTCGTGATATTCTAGGTGGAAACGAACAAGCGCTAGAAGTTCCTGAAAATTGCACCGTGGGAGCCCTCCGTCGGCAGCTGATGAGTCATTATCCCGCCCTGGAGCGTTTGGCGAGTTTGGCCATTGCCGTCAATACGGAATATGCTTTGGATGATTTAGGTATTTCTGAAAAAGATGAAATAGTACTAATTCCGCCAGTAAGCGGTGGGTGATTAAAATAAGTCCGCAAAATATTATTTGCTGTTGTTCAATGATTGATTCCTAAACTTTCCAAAACCTCCGCCAATTCCTCCGGTTGATTGACGTTGACCAAAGTTTCTGGGTGAAGGGGTTCTAATATCTCCGTAGGCGAATTGATCAATGCTTTTCGGGGACAAGAATAGCCTTGCGCCAAAAATTGCAGCAACACCGGATAGCTGCGCGGCTCCCAAATGGTAACCAAAGGCTCTGGAAATTGGTCAAATGGGCTTCGAAAGGTAGTAGCAATCATCGACGGGTTGCGGTGATGGACCAAATAATCGAGTGTTGCTTGATCCATTTTTGGTAAATCACAAGCCACCACCAACCAAGCTGCGTCTGGATGCTCCCGAAATGCCGACAAAATCGCCCCAAAAGGTCCCAAGCCTACAAAGGTATCTGCCAAGGTTGGATACCGGTCATCAATTTCCGCAAGCTGATCTTCTCGACAAGATATAAAGGTGTGTTCGCAATAGGTTTGTAGTAAATCAGCCATAAACTCGCGCTGCGCTTTGCCGTGGTAATTAATCAAACCTTTGTCTTGCCCCATGCGCAAGCTGCGCCCGCCCGCGAGTACCAGTCCATATAACGGCGCGCGGCGCGCGTTAAGGCCATCTCTGATGATTGCTGCTATGGCTGTTGTATCGGTAATGGAAAAAATCGGAATATTTTTTCCTTCCAAGTGTCTTTGCAAAAAATCAAATGGCGCGTGCTGTTCTTCGGCCAATAAAATGGCGTCTATATGGCCAAGGCGATCCATTTTTTTTTGCAAAGAAGCTTCTTTACGTGGATCAACGATCACCAACTGTCGGCGGGCGGTAAAATGGTTGCCATTGACCAATACGGCATCTTGAGGATTAAACTGCTGTCGGTACTGATAAGTCGAAAATTCTCCTTCTTGATCAAAACGGTGATGGGTGATTTTATCGATGTATTCTTGCTTTGCGCCATGCGCCATAGCGCTTTGGGGGTCACGCCCTTGATTGGCTTCGGCATCAGCTGCGGGATGGTCGGCATCCACATAAGCCAATTGAAAATCAGGAGCTAGTATTTGAATCAAAGCAAAGGCCAGTTGCTGAATTTCGCCACAGGGGGCGCCGATGATGGCCCACTCCTCGCGGGCAAACTGTCCGTATTCTGGGCGCGCTATTGCGCTGTGTTTTTGATGACTCATATCAGAAATTTTGGGTGCGGCCATCTACAAAAGTGATTGCTTGAATACTAACTTTGGCATGGTCAGAACACTTTTTATCATAGCCGCTGGGAATCTCCAGCGTCAGCGATTTGATCGCGCCGGGCGGTATTTTAGTACGAACACTTTTTTGGAAGGAGCAGTTGCTGCTTTTTTCACTGCTGGCAAAACTAAAATCCACCGTCAACAGCACAATGGTTATCGTTTGGTTGTCGGTATTTTGAAGGGAAATTTGCACAATTGGTTTAAAATCAGCATCAAATTTTTTGCTGGCTTTCAAAATTTTGAGGATTGAGTTGTCAGCTTCCGGCACATCAATTTGTTCGACGGGATCATTTTTTTTCAACTTCCTTTCCAGTTCTTCATTTTCGCGCCGCAAATCTTCAACTTTCTTCAGGAGTTCTTCCTGATCGGCAGTTGTGGTATCGATTTTTTGATTATTTGGCGTAGGCAGTTGATTACAGCTCAAGAGCAACAGCAAAAAAAAGCTACAGATATAGCAGGAAACAGTTTCCGTTTTCATGAAATTTGTTTTACGCTGCCTGGGACTTCCCTCGGCAAATAGATTTCCAGAACTTGCTCAAGTTACGAAAAACCCAATTGCCAAGGGAATGACCAATGTTAGTTTCTAGCGCAGCGACAACATCACTTTTTCGCTCCCCAAAAACCGCCCTGCTCGTAACGCTACAACGTAAGGCCCAGTGGGCAAGCGGTTGGTTAATGGAAGTGCGATTTGCTGTTTTCCAGCGGATAATTGACCAAATGATTGTTCTGCAACCGTCTGCCCCAATAGATTAAGCAATTGTACGACGGTAGTCCCACTCTCAGGCAGCTCAAATTGTACTTGCAATTGCCCCTCTACTACATAAGCTTTTAAAGGCAATTGACCGATGGCAACTGCGTCATTAGAAATCGCCGTGGTAGCGTTGCAGAGGAGGCCAAGCTCCGGAATGCGAGCAAAAGATTTTCCCATTACTTGATCGACTAAGGCGCCATCGATGCACAACCAAGATTCCAAAATGGTGGTATAAACCTGGCGGAAATCGGTTTCGTATTTCAGGTTGCCCACTTCATCCAAGTTGGTCAAGCTAGGGGTTTTTCCTACAAAACTGCTACCGTTCAAGCCTTTGCCAAACAGCATCAAAGGAGCAGCAGCTCCGTGATCTGTACCATCTGAAGCGTTTTGTTCAATGCGCCGACCAAATTCGGAAATGGTCAGGGTCAATACGCGTTCGTCCCATTTTCCAACGGCTAGGTCGCTGGTAAAATTGGCGACTGCCGTTGCGATGTCTTGCATCAGCGCAGGGTGGTATTGATTCTGCTTGGCATGGGTATCAAAACCTTCCAGCGTAACCATGTAAAGTCGGGTAGGTAACCCGCCCTTAATCAAGCGCGCTACCAAGGCCAATTGCTGATTGAGGCTACTGGTAGCATAGTTGACCGCATTAGCCCCTTTTTTATAGGCATCAGCAATGATGCCGGCATATTGAAAGGTGCTATTGGCTACGCCCCGCAAAAAAGTCAGCTGTTCGCCAGGCAGACAATCGGGTACGTCAAATGGATTGTACAAACGGCCTTCCTTAGCAATGCGTTCCAATTCTTCGGGATTGGTAACCGCCACGCTGAGGGTGTTATTTTTTTTATCATTAAAAGCCAAGGTATCGTTGCTTCCAATCTGAATAGCGGGAGGCGAAGCTGGCGGTTTGGTAAAATAATCGGGATACAATTTATCCAACCAGCGACCTAGCCAACCGGAAGTATCAATTGTACCCGAATCACTTGCCGATGCCCAAATATCGGAAGAACGGAAATGGGATAGGTTTTGTCCAGGATATCCCACATTATGAACAACGCGCATTTGCCCTTTTTTCCACATGTTCTCCAGAGGCGCCATTGTTTTGGGAATGCCCAAAGCGGAATTCAGCGAAATGATATCGGTACGTGGAATGGCAATACGTGGGCGCAGGCTTTGGTAACGGCCATAATCGTAAATGGGGATGATGGTGTTTTGTCCGTCATTGCCGCCTTTTAAACGAATCATTACTAAGATGCGATCATCATTGGCATTGTTGAGCAAATAAGCCAAGGGCGAAGCTGAAAGAGTGCTGATCGGCAAATTGCCAATCAGGAAACTACCTGCGCCAGTAAGACCGAGGAGCCGTAAAAAATCTCTTCTGGCCCATTCCTGATGTTCTTGTTGATGCGCTTGAGCATTTTCAAGGCTATTGCCTGGGCGGGGGTGGGTATTTTTTGACATGGTTAGGCGAGTTGAAATTCTGGCAAACGACCTAAATGTTGTAACAACAAAGTAACCTGCGCCGGGGCGCTATCCCAATCTAAAGTCCATTGGTTATTGTCAAAGTAGGTAGCTGGTACTGGCGACTTAAACACTTCGGTAGCCAATTTATAGTCGGCTGTTGTACGTAAAGGGTTGGGCAAGAAAAAATCAGCAATGGCTTTGGTGACTAGATCCGGTTGATTGGAGTTCTTGCTTAAGTATTTTGCTAAGCTCCTAAATGTAGTAGGCTGTTTTTGATAAATGCCGTACAACAGGTAATCCATCGTTTGCCAACGGCCAGTAAGGTAGGTATTGGTAATCCAGCTTCGATTACCAGGCCAACCCGCTACATCTACGGGCTGAAAAAACTCTTGCCCAAGCTGTCCACACAGGTAAAAAACGCCAAGTAATGAATCCTTGTCGGTTAAAGGAAAGTCGACATCGCGTAAAAAACCAATGACAAAATCGTAAGGACTTTTGATGCTTACACCTATTATATAGGGATCAAAGAAATGCTCGCTTTTAAACAATTCGCGGAAAACTGGTGCCAATTCAAAATTGTTGTTCAAAAATGTTTTCGCCATCCCCGCAATGATCAACTGATCTGGATCAGGGTTGACAAAATGTTTGTATATTTTGGTACAAATATGGGTAGCTATTTGCTCTTTACGCTCTGTAAACAACACATCGTGGAGTTCATTGTACCCAAAGGTTCCGGTTTTTCCAAAAATGGTTTTCGAACCTGGATCATAAAAATCAGGAGCAAATGCAATAGGCGCGCAGGGCGTGGTTACTCCGATCCAACCCGTGAGCGCCCGAGCAGCTTCGCGGATATCTGCCTGGCTATAACCATTATCGCGACCTAAAGTAAAGAGTTCGAACAATTCGCGGGCGTAGTTTTCATTGGGTTTGTAGCGGTTGTTCTCTACGCCATTCAAGTAGACCAGCATGGCCGGCGTGGTACCAACACTTTTGGTAAAGGTTTTGAAATTGCCCAACACGTTTTGTTGCAACAAACGATGGTATTGATACAAATAGGAAGGGCAAAAATAGGTTTCTGCACGGGTGACAAAATGATTGTGCCAAAAAAGCACTAGTTTTTCCCTGAAACCATAATCAATCATGCCTTTGACACAGGTGGTACCCCATTCAATGTATTGATCTTGTACTTCTTTAGCGATGTCTTTGTAGTTAGAAAGCGTCCAATTTGCCCAGGAAGGTGCAGCAAAAAGAGGGAGCTTCAAGGCTTCATCGATCATCATGTCGACTAGTTTGGCAGGAGTTTGTAGCAAACCATTGTCAACTTGATCGGGGGAAGCGCCAAAACCCATTCGCCGTAGGAGGTGTTGAACCCGTTGCCGGTTCCAGGGATTAGCCGAGTTAGGGACAAAAGGTGCTAACGTGCCTTTTGCGCAATTGCTAATTGTTGCGGTCATGCTCCGGTTTTTGGTATGGAGGAATTTTATTCGACAAGAAAATAACTCCGAACCTACGTCAAAACGTATTTCGAAAAAGTTAAAGTTCTGGTAGAGAAATTAGTAGTAAAAAAAAAGCCAGGACAACTTTTTAGATGAAAGGCAAAAAAAACGTACCGCAATGTTTTGTTGAGTGCTTTGAATCATTCCTTATACAATGACCGTACCTCCTCCTTCAATAATGCTGCTCGGGCCACAAATGATGACTTTTTTTACCCCTTGCTGCAACGCGTCAAAAGCATTGTCGAGCTTTGGTAACATCCCATCACTTACTACACCTTCAGTTTGGTACCGCGCATAATCTGCGGCATCGAGTTTAGGAATGACCGAATGGTCGTCTTGAGGATCAAGCAATACGCCGTTTTTATCCAGACAAAGGTACAACGCCACTTCATACAAGTTTGCCATCCCGGTTGCCGTCCTCGAAGCGATGGTATCGGCATTGGTATTAAGCAACTGTCCTTGTCCGTTGTGGGTGATGGCGCATAGAACTGGCGTAAAATCAGCCGCCAAAAGCCGATGAATCGCATCCGCGTTGACGAAGTCGATGTCCCCAACCAAGCCATAATCAATGTCTTTGACTTCGCGCTGGTGGGCGAGGATAACATTCCCATCAGCACCACTCAAACCTAGTGCATTACAACCCAAGGATTGGAGCAAAGCCACGATGTTTTTATTCAACAAGCCAGCGTAGACCATGGTAGCAATGTCCAATGAAGCCGCATCGGTGATGCGGCGCCCGTTGACCATCCGAGCAGGCACACCCATTTGTTCGCTGAGCTCGGTAGCGCGTTTGCCGCCGCCATGGATGATGATTTTCTGGCCTTCTTTTTTTAAGAAAGCTTCCAAAACCTTGGTCAACAGTGCACGGTCGTCGATTACTTTACCGCCGAGTTTAAGGATGCTGAGTGGAGAAGACATCGCCAGTTGTGTATTTAATTGAACGGTTAAGGATTGCTAAAAAATTCAACCACCCGAACTTACAATTGATCTAAAATGGTTTTCAAAACAGCTTGCGCCGCGTAGGTACGGTTGTTGGCCTCCGGAAGTACAATCGAATTGGGGCTATCCAACACACCATCGGCTACTACGATATTGCGACGTACGGGTAGGCAATGCATAAACTTTGCATCGTTGGTCAGCGCCATTTTATCAGTAGTGATCATCCAATTGGGATCGGTATTGATGATTTTTCCGTATTCTAGGTACGAAGACCAGTTTTTCCCGTAAATAAAATCGGCGCCTTCAAAAGCTTTATGCTGATCGTATTCCAGTTTCACGCCATCCATAAATTCAGGCGCTAGTTCGTATCCTTTGGGGTGGGTCACCACCAAATCCACCTGAGCGTGTTTCATCCATTCCACAAAAGAATTGGGTACTGCTTGCGGGAGGGCGCGCACATGCGGACCCCAGCTGAGTACAACTTTGGGGTGATCCACTTTTTTGAACTCCTCCACGGTGAGTACATCCGCCAAAGATTGCAGAGGGTGGCGAATGGTTGATTCCAAACTGATCACCGGTACGCTGGCATAACGAATAAAAGACTTAATGACCTTATCTTGGTAATCTTTATCCCGATCAGCTAGGGTAGGAAAGCTTCGGATGCCAATAATGTCGGCATACTGGCTGATTACTCCAGCTGCTTCTTTGACATGTTCGGCAGCAGCGCCATTCATAATAGTACCATCCTCAAATTCCAGGGTCCAACCTTGATCGGCATTCATGCTGATGACTTGCATACCCAGATTAAGCGCCGCCTTTTCCGTACTCAAACGAGTACGCAAACTGGGATTGAAAAACAACATCACCAAGGTTTTGTCTTGTCCCGTAGCTCGATGCGCCAAAGGATTGGATTTCAGTTCTTTGGCCAAATTTACCAATGCGCCAAAATCAGTTACATCCTGAAATGAGGTAAAATTTCTCATACCGCCTGAAGTTTTTTAGTCTTAGCCAACGTTTTTTCCAAGCGTTCTAGGAAAATAGCAACCTCCTCGCTACCCAAGGACAAAGCAGGCAAAAGGCGCATCACATTTGGATGACCTGCTGATCCCGTAAAGACTTTGCCTTCAAAAAGCAATTTCTTGCGCAAGTCGGCCGTATTGAAATCAAATTGCAAACCCAGCATCAAACCTTCTCCACGCACTTCAATAATTTCGGGGAAATGACTCGTCAGCTCGCGGTGCAATAATGCGCCCATATTGGCGGCGTTTTCAATAAGTTTTTCTTGTTGAAGTACATCCAAAACGGCAATACCCGCAGCACAAGCCAGGTGACTACCGCCAAAAGTAGTACCCAATAGACCGTGCTTAGCAGTGAATTTTGGGTGAATCAGGATGCCACCGATTGGAAAACCATTGCCCATTCCTTTGGCAATGCTGATCAAATCGGGTTCCAAACCAGGAGTATGCTGAAATGCAAAAAAGCGACCGCTGCGGCCATAACCTGACTGGATTTCATCCAAGATAAATACGGTATTGGTTTGACGACAAGCTTCTTGGATGCCCAGTAAAAATTCGGGATCAGGCACATAAATACCCCCAACGCCCTGGATACCTTCGATGATGACTGCTGCTACATCGCCTTTGTTGAGTTCGGTGCGCACCGCTTCCAGGTCGTTCCAAGGCAAAAAAGCAGTGGCAAAAGTCTTATTTATTGGAGCCTGAATAGACGGATTGTGCGTAACATTTACGGCTGCTGAGGTACGGCCATGAAAAGCGCGATCAAAAGCAATGATCTTAGTCCGTCCATTGAAAAAAGAAGCCAATTTAAGGGCGTTTTCATTGGCTTCAGCGCCGGAGTTGATTAAAAAAAGACGGTAATCATCACAGCCGGAAAGCGCGCCCAATTTTTGTGCCAATTCTAATTGCAGGTCATTTTGCACGGAATTAGAATAGAAAGCCAATTTCCCTAATTGGTCGGTCATTTTTTGCACATAATGCGGATGACTATGACCAATTGAAATAACTGCGTGACCACCATAAAGATCCAGATAAGCTTCACCTTGCTCATCATAAACGTAGTTGCCTAGTCCCCGAACGGGATTGAGGTCATAAAGCGGATAAACATCGAAGAGCTGCATATTATTTACTTTAGAATGCCAAGGATTTCAGCTGTAGCCCCGTCGTTTCAGGAAGGTCAAACAGCAAGTTCATGTTTTGAATAGCTTGACCCGAAGCGCCTTTGGTCAGGTTATCGATCAAACTGATGATGAATATTTTACGACCATGTTTTTCCAGGTGGATCAAACATTTGTTGGTATTGACCACCTGCTTGAGGTGCGGATTTTTACGGGTGATGACCGTAAAAGGATCATCGCTGTAGAAGGTCTCATACAACTCGTACAAGGCGTCCAAATCCAGATCACAATTGATGTACATGGCGGCCAGAATCCCCCGCGGGAAATCGCCCCGCAAAGGAATGAAATTGACATCGTACGCAAAACCAGGTTGCAATTGTTGCAAACTGCGCAATATCTCGGCCAAGTGCTGGTGTTCAAAAGCTTTGTACACGGAGAGGTTACTACTGCGCCAGCTAAAATGAGTGGTTGGACTTAGCGCTTGCCCTGCGCCAGTAGACCCCGTAGTGGCACTGATGTGGACTTCATCGTTTAGCTGTTGGGCTTCGGCCAGCGGCAACAAACCCAATTGAATAGCCGTAGCAAAACAACCACAATTCGCGATGCGATTGTTGCTTCTAATAGCAGCTTTGTTCAATTCTGGTAATCCGTATACCCAATCAGTATCCAAGCGAAAATCAGTACTCAGATCAATGATGGCTACGCGTGGAGGCGGCGCATAAGTCTCCATAAAGGTTTTGGATTGCCCATGCCCCATGCATAAAAAGACAACATCGACATCAAAACTTACATCGGCACTAAAGTACAAATCACAAGTTCCGACTAAATCGTCGTGGGTGTCGTCAATGCGCTTTCCAGCTTGGCTAGCGCTTTGCACATAGGCGATTGTCGCCTCCGGATGCCCCAATAAAATGCGGATCAATTCGCCAGCGGTATAACCTCCGCCACCAATGATGCCGACCTTTATTTTATCAATTTTCGCTTCCAATGGTTTTGTGTATTCGCTTGTTTGGGTAGGTTATATCAGAATTTTGATCAATCCTTCAACTTCCCTATTTTTTCATGCACCGAGTGGTAGATCTTCATCTGGTTGGCCAATATTTTGGTAAACCCTTTCACATCATCACCGCTCCAGCCATTGTTCATTTCTCCGTATTGTCCAAAACCGGAGTTCATCAAATCAAATTCAGACTCGATGCCCTGTAGTTCAAAACGATAAGGCAAAAGCTTGACCCCTACTTTACCCGTAACGGCTTGTTGGGTATCGGTCAAAAATCCCTCGATGTTGCGCATCACGGGATCTAAGAACTGACCTTCGTGGAGCAACATGCCATACCAGTTGCCCAGCTGTTCTTTCCAATACTGCTGCCATTTGGTGAGGGTATGTTTTTCCAGGAGGTGGTGCGCTTTGATGATGATCAAGGGAGCGGCAGCCTCAAAACCTACCCGTCCTTTGATACCAATGATGGTGTCGCCCACGTGGATATCGCGCCCAATGGCATAAGGTGCAGCCAAATCATTCAAAGCAGCAATGGCTTCGGTGGGATGGCCAAACGATTGGCCATTGACCTGCATCAATTCTCCTTTTTCGAAGATCAATTCAACATTAGAAGGATCGGTATTCGACAATGGAGTAGGGTAAGCCGATTCTGGGAGCGCTTTGTGGGAGGTGAGGGTCTCTGAACCTCCTACGCTGGTTCCCCAAATACCCTGGTTGATAGAATATTTGGCTTTTTCCCAATTCCAGGTAAATCCTGCGTTGTTGAGGTAATCAATTTCCGCCTGACGCGACAGCCGCAGATCGCGGATGGGCGTGATGATTTCCAAATCCTCACCCAAAATATTGAAGGCGAGATCAAAACGTACTTGGTCGTTGCCTGCGCCGGTGCTTCCGTGTGCCACTGCGCCCGCGCCCAAAGTTTTGGCATATTTTGCAGTAGCCAAGGCTTGGAACATCCGCTCGGCGCTTACCGAAAGCGGGTAAGTGTTATTGCGCAGTACATTGCCGTAAATCAAGTACTTGATGCAATCGTCGTAATATTCCTTCAACGCATCTGCAATTTGAAAACTCTTGGCAC
This sequence comes from Chitinophagales bacterium, assembly GCA_038240665.1. Lineage (GTDB taxonomy): Bacteria > Bacteroidota > Bacteroidia > Chitinophagales > Saprospiraceae > Haliscomenobacter. The sequence goes on from JBBRGN010000002.1 coordinate 54,063, forward strand.
CCAATTGATAGGCGCGTTCTTCCATGGCTTTAAGCTGATCGGTTGAAAAACCTCCCGTATCAACCGTCAAAGCATGCACTTCAAACCCTTTTTCCTGGGTTAGGTAAAGAATACAAAATGAAGTATCCAGTCCGCCGCTGTAGGCCAACACTACTTTTTGCTTACTTGACATTCGCAGTAACAATTAAATTGGTCAAATCATGTTTCATTGCGTCAACTTCTTGCTGTGAGGGTGCCAACATTGCGGTACACAAACACATTCGACGCTGATTGCGCTCCAGGATATCGAAGTTGGGGCAGCTTTTGCAGCCACTCCAAAATTCTGGATCCTGGGTGAGTTCAGAAAAAGTTACAGGTTCATAACCCAGAGCGGAGTTGATTTTCATCACCGCTAAGCTGGTGGTGATTCCAAAAATCCGGGCTGCCGGATATTTTTCACGGGAAAGCTGAAACACGCGCTCTTTGATCAGCGTTGCCAAACCAAACCTCCGGTACTCCGGCGCAACAATCAAGCCCGAGTTCACAACGTATTGTCCGTGACCCCAGGTTTCAATGTAACAGAAACCAGCCAACTTGTCGCCGTCCAATGCAATGACGGAATTTCCCATGTTGATTTTTTTCTGAATGTATTCAATTTTACGCTCGGCAATACCCGTACCACGGGCTTTCGCAGATTCTTTAATGAGGTTGTTGATGGCCTCTGCATAAATTTCATGTTCGGGTGTAGTCACCGCGATCGTGAAGTTCATTCTCTATGATGGTTAAGCAGGCTTCAGCTTGCGCATGAAGGGCCTGACGTGATGAAAAAATAAAAGACACACACGAATGCCTAGGCTGTGCGTAGACTTTTTTTCAAAAATTGATGATACAATTTGGTTAACCTGGTATTTTCAGGATAAAGGTAGGCAAAAATCCTACCGAGGTGGGTGAAATGTATGAATTTGCCCCTAAGGGCGACGGTTATATCGGCTACAGAAAGGAGAAAAGGTAATATGTTGGTTGGCTTTTTTCATTGCAGCAGCAAAAATAGATGTTTAAAGGTAGTAATGCAATAGATAGGGTGAATTTTTGTATATTTTTAACTTAGAATGGAAACAATTGGGTTAAAAAAACAAAAGACGAACCTTTGACCTATCAAGGATTCGTCTTTTTGGAAGGCAATTCTACCAAATTTAGTTACTCAACAATTCACTTGCGCCCTCGCGAATATCTTTTCCAATGGCAGGTTTCCAGCCTTTATTGGGGTTTGCTTTAATGTTTTTTGCTAGCGCGATCTGACGAGGGGATAATACATCCTCTAAGGTTTTTCCTGCACTGAACAGCACATTGGCTCGAGTAGCTTGTAGGGAAGTCATTGGAACATAACGGTAGGGACCATTATAAAGCCCGTATTTGTTTTCCGGATCGGTACGATAAGCGCCTGCGGACTTAATATGTTCTTTGCCTATCACTTGCGCGGCTTTTGCTTTTTCCGTCGGATCATTGGTAAAAATGCCATCCGCGCATTGCACCGCGCCAGCCTTTTTCAACAATGTCTCAAAAGAAAGCAAACGCGGATTGTACTCAACTTGAACTACTTCATGGCCATTCATGTAACCCGCTTCGGTGCTTACCACTCCCGGAAGTTTGCCGATCTCGCGCTCGCCCGTCCAAAAGCAGTACATAGAAAGCGTGGTCTTTTCAACGCCTAGCGCCTTGCTTTGCAGTTCTTCTTGGAGCAAGGCCAAATAACCAGGAACCACAGTATTCTTTTTTTCCAAAGCTGCTACCATGGCCTGTACAATGCCCAAGGGTGAATAATTTCCATTGACGCGCTCTGTCAGATCTTTGCGGTCGCTGCCTACAATGCGCACCACGGGGTTGTTCCAAGCGGGCTCGTTGTAGGCGCGAAGTGCTTCTGCATCTTTGCCCTGGCGATTGTTGTAGATGGCGACAGGTATAAACAAGCTCTCAATCGCTTCGGCAACAAGAGGATGGCTTAGCACTTCCTGTCCATAACGTTGACAAGTTTGGCAACCAGGAATTTCTTGAAAAAGCAAAAACACGGGTTTGCCTTCTTGCTTGGATTTGGCGATGCCTTCATCCAAATCGCGCAACCATTTTACTTGGCCTAATTCCACCGGTTGGTTGCGTGGCGCTTGGCCATTGAGGTTCATGCCCAAACATAGGCTGCAACATAAAAACAAGATGATTCTACTCAGCATTTCTTTTTGGTTTTAATGCCTCAAATTGCTCCATTTGAAACAAACAAGTTGTAAGGATCAAGACAATATCCGCAAATACAAAGTCAAGCTAATTCTTTTTGGGCAAACTCCTGAATGCTTTTTGCTGTACCGCCATTAAGGTATTTTTGCTATAATATCAATAAAAATCAACATTGACATTATATTTTTCCTATATTTGCCTTCGGAAAAACGACACGACTTACCTTTTTTAGATTACGCCATTGTTTTGATGCATTGGTGTCCCTTCACACAATTTACTATCATATACTCATGATTAAGCAGACGGCTACGGTTACAACGTAATGCCATTAACTGATTTTTTGTCTTATAAACTATCAAATCATGATCCGTCTTCTATTTATTCTCCTACTAACATGTTATGGAATCGGTGCCACTGCGCAAGCGGTGCAAACGATCAAACAAAACAACGATAATTACCTCCTTTTTGAAGCTGAGGAATTTGCTGGAAATTATGATCCCGCATTTGCCAAAGGTCCAAACTGGAAATTGGCGCAAGACAAACAAGTAACGGCAGTTGGTTCTGACCGTGATGGTACATTTCCTATTCAAGATTATGGCGCCGCCAAATTGGTTTATCGCCTTGAGATTAAAAGTAGCGGCTGGTACTACTTGTACTTCAACCGCAAGGTAAAAGGTAGCAATGCCACTTTCATCGTACCCCGCATCAATGAAGCTGTTTCCAGCAATGTACGTCGCCGGGTAAATTGCTATGCTTCAGATACGCTTTATAATTGGCAAAGCGCCAACAAAAGTTTTTTCTTAGAGGAAGGGCGCACTTATAGCCTATTTTTACTGCCCGAAGCAGCAAAAAATCTGCTGTTGGATAAAATTCTGTTGCACAAAGACAATGCAATTTCTCCAGCATCTATCCCCAATTTAAAACTGAAAGTAGCCGATCACGGCAACTCGTCATTAGAGTCATTGTTGCGGTATTGGGAACCGGAGGTAGGTAAATTGGCTTCTTGGAAGATCAAAACCTTGGAAGGCGGCGAAATCGTTAAATCGCCTCGGGCTAGCGGATATCTTCCTTATACCGGTAAATCTTTTGTAGAATTAAATCGACAAAAAGGTATTTCGCGCATCGTTCTGGATACCATTGATTATTCCCACTGTTTGGTAGCTTTTAGCAATCTTTCGTTGCATTTTGAAGCCATGACGCCAGATGTTTTTGAAGAAGGTAACGATACCATTCGCGTATATGCGATACTAAAAGGTTTACAATCTCAGGTGATTTCCTTGGGGGAGTTCACCAGTGGCGTAGGCGGTGTATATGCGCCTTTTGATGTATCGGCTGATTGGAACAATTCTTTTTACAACAAAGTGGTTTTTGTGATTGAGTATGCTGGAAAAGGATCAGAACGACTTTGGCTCGATGATATCGCGGTTCAATATCATTCGCTGTACGAAACTGTATTGACGCCACCTACCGACATCGACATCATCGCAGATACCCTATTATTGGGGGCTAAAGATTATACGTTTTCTTTGGAAGGTGGTATTACCGATACCATCATCAAGCGGAGTACTTTTTTCTGGAGCTTTAACGACAAAATCAACGCTGTGGTGGTAGCAAAGGATACCTTCCGCTATCGCTTCCAAACCAGTGGTTTTTACACTGCGAGCCTAACCATTAAGACCAAAGCGCTAGCTGATAACGCTTGTGACAGCATCGCCACGGTAATCAATAAAATTTTATACATTTCCAAAGGCGGCAATGCCAATCCGGTAGGTGGACATTTCTATATACCACCTTCTAACGGAGTAGCAATTGCTGATTTTAAAGTATACCCTAACCCAACAACCGATCAGCTGTTCATCAGTTCTCCTGAGCGCAATCCGGTTCGTTACGAGTTGCTCAACCTGAATGGCCAAGTCATGCAGACCAATCAATTTAGCGGCCAGGAAGCATTGATGGTTCAGGATTTACCCAAAGGCATGTATCTGTTGCGGATTTTTGACCTACAAGGAAAAGTGTTGACTACCCAGAAAGTCGTCAAGCAATAACGAATTTTCATCCAAAAAAAGCCCCGGATCGCCATCACTGTATGTCAATCCGGGGCTTTTTTTTTCAAAAAAATTAGAGTGCTACAGCTGTGAAAACGATTGAAATCAAGATCATTTTGATTCACCAACTGCTAATATTACTCATCCTTTATTCTTCGGTACTCAAGAGCCTTATTTCCGATCTAACAAAATCGCCTAATTGCCCTACGTATTCCCGATCAAAGCAAAAGGAAATTCCTGCTGTCTCGTACACTTCTCCAATGGGACGGGTATTCCCCAATTTCAGCGCCGCAGTGTAATCGGCAATAGCAGATTCCGGATTTTCCCGAT
>JBBRGN010000003.1:0-53131 GCA_038240665.1 Chitinophagales bacterium
AAAAAACTGTTGGATGGCAGGGTACTCACCTTTAGCAAGGGGTCGGCCAATGAAAGTGTACTGGTTCCGAATGGCAGCCTCAATAAAGCTTTTGTAGAGACCATGATCGGAAAATGGAAAACCGGGGATTGGAAACCGCCCGTTTTGGAGAGCATTGTAGAAAAAAGTTTCAGCTTTGGAGATCCCAGTTCGCTGCCTAGTGGCAAGGTGACGGTCAAAGGAACCTTGACTGACGATGAAAGCAATGAACCCATCATTGGCGCCACTGTTTTGATTCGCGAAACGGGACAAGGACAGGCCAGCGATGCCGATGGAGCGTTCCAATTCAAACTTCCTCCCGGAAAATATACCTTGCAAATCAATTACATCAGCTATCAATCGCAGCTCAACTACTTGAGTATGTATGCCGATGGCGTGCTTCCGGTGCGTCTCATCAGCATCCCTCAACAACTAAACGAGGTCTTGATCCGCGCCCAAACCATCCAAAGAGGTGCGCAAGGCGCCAACTTGGGCGTAGAACGATTGAGCGCCAAGACCATCCGCGAACTCCCAACTTTGATGGGTGAGGCGGATGTAATCAAAAGTTTGCAAACCCTCCCTGGCGTAACCAATGCTGGCGAAGGGGTAGCAGGGTACAATGTCCGCGGTGGCAATATCGACCAAAACTTGGTATTACAAGACGATGCGCCGCTGTTCAACTCGGCCCATGCCCTTGGCTTTTTTTCCATTTTCAATGCCGATGCCGTAGATCAAGTCAACTTGTACAAAGGCCATATCCCCGCACAGTTTGGTGGTAGGCTCTCTTCCGTACTGGACGTACAACTCAAAGACGCGAGCATGCGCAAGTGGAGTGGCAAGGGAAGCGTAGGCGTTATAGCTAGCCGCTTGTTGTTGGAAGGGCCGATAAAAAAAGACAAACTTTCGATTTTGATTGGTGCCCGACAATCGTACTTTGGCTGGGCATTGAGTCAGAGTTACAACGATCAGGTACTCAAAAGCAAAGCCGGTTTTAACGATGCCGTCGTTAAATTAACTTGGCGCATCAATTCCAAAAACACTTTTCGGGTGACCGGATTTACCAGTCGGGACAATTTCCGTTATGGAACTAATTTTGGTTACAATTGGAAAAACTACCAGTTGTCTTCGCTGTGGACCATCATCCATTCCGATCACTTTTCTACCAAAATTCACGCGTCTTTTGGTTCTTACCGCGCCGAACAAAACGTACCAGAAGGCAACAATGCTTTTGCTTTGCGCAATGGCTTGAATACCCTTAAATTTAAAGTCGACAACCTTTTGTCGATTGGCAATGTGCACGCGCTACATTTTGGAATAGAAAGCAATATGTATTTTGCTCAACCGGAATCTATCCGCCCCTTGGGAAATATTTCGGTTATCTTACCCGAACAAGTACGCAAAGACAATGGTCGAGAGACGGCCTTGTATGTGCAAGACGAAATTACCGTATCTGATAAAATTTCGTTGTCCCTTGGTGCGCGGTTTAGCTATTACCAAAACCTTGGTCCGCGCACGGTATGGTATTATCAAGCCGGACAACCACGCGAGGAATTTACCGTCCAGGATTCCGCTTTTTTTGGCGCAGGAAAAGTGATCAAGACATACGGAGGGCTAGAACCAAGAGCGTCGATAAAATTTGGAATCAGCGATCGGAGTTCTTTTAAGGCCAGTTACAACCGGCTTCGACAGTACATCCACCTTACCTCTAATACCGTAGCGCCTACGCCTGTTGACGTTTGGCAAGCTTCTAATTTGTACATTCCGCCGCAAATTGCGGATCAATATTCGGTGGGTTGGTTTTTGGACGGTAAAGACAAAAAATGGGAGACATCGCTGGAGGTTTATTACAAACCAGTCAAAAACTTATTGGAGTACAAAAACTTGCCACAGTTGATCCTCAATCGGCGTTTGGAAACCGAACTTTTGGCAGGAATTGGCCGAGCTTACGGCGCAGAGTTTTCGATCCATAAAACCCAGGGAAAATTCACCGGATGGTTTACTTACACCTATTCTCGGTCACTGGTAAAAGTGGCCGGAAAAACAACCGATGAAACCGTTAATCAAGGCAAATGGTATCGATCTAATTTTGACAAACCCAATCAAATCAACGTGATTGGGCGGATTCAAATCAACCCTACCAATAGTTTTTCCTTTACGTTTACTTATAGCACAGGGCGACCCATTTCCGTCCCCATTTCCAGCTACCGCTTAAACAATGTGGTACTGGCCAACTTTTCAGATCGCAACCAATACCGCATTCCTGATTATCACCGACTCGATATTGCGTATACCATCGACAACCGCCAATCGCGTTTAAAAGGATTGCGGGGCAGTTTTTCGCTTTCGTTGTACAATGCATATGGGCACGCCAATCCGTTTTCCGTCTTTTTCCGTCGTGGGGATAATGGTCGCCCTTCAGCTTTTCAATTGGCAGTGGTGGGGACGGTGATCCCCGCATTTTCTTATAATTATACGTTCTAATTTTATCCAAAAATACAGAACAATGAGCCATAGTAAAATATCCTTAAAAAAATATCCTTGGATTCTATTACTCTTTCTATGCAGTGGGTGCATCAAAGAAATCGTTTACGAGGTGGGCAACAAGGAGGATCGGTTGGTGATTTACGGCGTGTTGTCGGATCAACCAGGTCGCCACATTTTCCGCATCACCCGTACCAATGCTTTTGAAAAACAAGCAGATGCCAATCCTGTTACTGGAGCGAGCTTATATGTAGCGGATTCCAAATCCAGAAAGTATCCCTTTGTTGAGTTGGGTTCAGGCTCTTATCTTTTCCAAGACACCCTGTTCCGAGCCTTAGCAGGAGAAACGTACTATCTAGATGTGGTGATCCCGAATGTTGGGCATTATCGATCCGATGTGGAAGTGATGCCCGCACCTATAAGTATGGACAGCACTGTTGCCAAAGCCATACGCGAAGGAATTGATACTCGGCTCCATATTTTTGTCAACACGCGTATCCCTAGCGATCCGCGTGGCGTCTACCTACGTTGGAAAACGACGAGGGTATGGCGGCGTACTTCCGTTGATTTCGGCCTCTTGACGGGAGATTTTTTTAGAAACCCACCGCCCGTTGTTTGTTACATGACCGAAGATCCAGAGCCCAATGCCATCCGTATTTTTGGATCTAAACGGCGCGACGCTTTTGATTTAAAGTCACAAGAAGTGCTCAATATGAACAACGATGATAAATTTTACGAGCGCAATGTCTTTGAAGTCATCCAGTACCGGATCTCTGAAAAAAACCATGATTACTGGGTCAACCTCAACAAAGTAACCAATCAATCGGGGACGATATTTGACCCACCGCCAGCAATGGTGCAGGGTAATATTTACAATTTCGATGATCCAAAGCTGAGCACCTTGGGGTATTTTGAATTAGCAGCGGTGGATACCGCTCATGTCAGGGTTGAGCAGGATCTTTTTTTACCGTTCCCCATCCCTGACCCCTGTCTACAAGATTTCCGGAATTCCAGTTGGCGGGTAAATCTTTTTTTCTCGCCAGAATGCGCTTATTGTACCAATATCAAAGGACACTCGGTGATCAAGCCAAAGTATTGGGAAAAATAATACAGTACCCTAATGAAAAATAGTAATTCTTTTTTTAAAATAAGTGCTTGTTTAGTTTTTCTACTCCTGTGTAGTAGTTGCATCAAAGAAATCACCTATGAACTTGGCGATCAAGAGGATGTTCTAGTGGTGTACGGTATTTTAACTGATCAACCAGGCCGGAAGATTTTTCGAGTTACCCGTACCAACCCTTTTGAAAAACAAGTAGACAGCAAACCGGTCAGCGGTGTAACCTTGGTTGCAATCGATTCTAAATCCCGAAAGTACCCTTTTGTGGAATTGGATCCTGGATCTTATATGTTGGCGGACACCTTATTTCAAGCCGTAGCTGGAGAAACTTACTATTTAGATATTGTTGTACCCAACGACGGTCATTACCGTTCCGATTTGGAGATAATGCCTGCCGCCACGCACATCGGTAGCCTGCGGGCTAAATCTCAAAGAGTGGACATAGATACCCGTTTGCAATTGCTGGTAGATGATAAGATCCCTAGTGATCCTCAAGGCGTCTATCTGCGTTGGAAAGTGACGAGGTATTGGCAACGCACCTCTATTGATTTTGCCCTGATCTTTAATGATTTTTTTAGATTCAAGCCTCCAGTTATCTGTTATATGACGGAATTTCCGGATCCCAACAACATCCGCCTTTTTGGGTCCAATCGCCGCGATGAATTTGAATTAAAATCCCAAGAAGTGCTCAATATCGACAATGATGATAAATTTTTTGAGCGCAATGTTTTTGAAGTCGTCGAGTACAGAATTACCGCTAAAGCGCACGATTATTGGAACAACCTCAATAAAGTAACCAACCAATCGGGGACTATTTTTGATCCGCCGCCAGCAACAGTGCGTGGCAACATCTACAATGTAGACAATCCCAAAATTCGCATCCTCGGTTATTTTGAATTGGCGGCAGTGGATACTGCTCGGGTAAGGGTTCAAAGAGAGCTTTTTATGCCTTTTCCGATACCTGAGCCTTGTTTGCCCAATTATCGGAATGAAAGTTTGGCGGATACTTATTACTACACCCCAGAATGTGCTTTTTGCGTCAACATCAAAGGACATTCAGTGATCCGGCCGAAGTTCTGGTAAGCCTACGGAAATCAATAAACAAACAAAAATTGGAGCCTAGGCTTCCAATTCCACTCCCCGGTAAATGCCTTCCATTGATATGCTTAAACCCATAGATTCAAGAGGAATGATGGCGCTGAGTTCGGTATAATCGGTGATGCGCCATACTTCTGGTTCTGACTGAAAAAAGCGGGTCACCTGGTGTTTTTCTTGGCGAATAAGCAGGTATTCTTGAAAAGAAGGAAGGGTGCGGTAATGGTCGAATTTAAATTGCTGATCATAAGCTCTCGTGCTGTAAGAAGTAACTTCAACGATCAACAAGGGATTTGTGATGATGTCGCGACGGTTGTTGTAAAATTCTGGTTTTAAGGCAACAGTTACCGCATCAGGATATACAAAAGCGTTATTTTTTTCAATGCGAATTTTCATGTCGCTGCTGTAGACTAAGTAAGGTTTTTCACTAGCATCGATCACATTGTTTAATTGTGTAATAATCTTTCCACTTATTTGATTGTGCGTAGCTGTTCCTCCCGCCATTTCTATAATTTTTCCGTTGTAATAATCGTGTTTGGCGAAGCCCTGCTCCTCCATTTCCAAGTATTCGTCAATGGTATAAATTGGTAATGCCGCGATGGTCATAACTTTATATTTATGGCAAGATAAGTGAAATCATTTGTTTTGGCAAGTGCCTTGGCTTTGCTCCAAACTACCATTTGTAGGATTGCGATTCAGGTGCTAAATTCGCGCATCCTTTCCGATAGGCTGGACGAAATCACCAATGTATGAAATCACTGATTACCCGCACAACCGCTGTTTTGTTCCTCTTTTTGCTGATTTGTACAGCCAAGGCGCACGCCCAGGATGCTGAGGTATTCAAACCCGATTCCATCCGAAAAGTCATTACTGCGGTAAAAATCAGCAATCACCTCAATGTCAATGTGCAACTCAACGAAGCGGATTGGAAAAAAGCGGGGTCATCCCCTCGTTTTACGCAAATAGAACCTTATCAAGGCCAAAATCCCAATTTTGAAACCGAGGTAAAAGTGTTGTACAACCGCCAATTTCTCTATTTCGGGATTTTCTCGCGCGACTCAGTGGGAAAAAAAGCGATTCGCGCTACCGACTTTAAACGCGATTTTCGTTCTACCCAGCACGACCTGGTTAGCTTGGCTTTTGATGGGTTCAATGATCGGCGCAATGCCATGTCGTTTGGGGCGAATGCCTATGGTTTACAACGCGATTTATTGGCCTTTGATGATACTTATTACGACACGGATTGGGACGGACTTTGGCGCGTACGAACCAGCAGAACCGACTCTGGCTGGGTGGCAGAGATTGCGATTCCTTGGCAGACGCTCCGCTATCCAAAAACCCAGGATTCCATTCAAAGCTGGGGTTTTAATGTGTCGCGTATTCGGCGACTTTCCAACGAAACCAGTGCGTTTTCTCCATATCCACGGGCTTTTACTGCACTGCGCATGGATTATGCGGAATTGCTGAAAAATTTGCAACCACCGCCGCCAAAACCCAATATTCGAATTTAGCCTTATGTGCTCTCTTCCTATGATCGCTACAAAGGTTTTGATGCCACTACCAAACCTGAGGATACGCGCCTAAAACTGGGCGGGGATTTGAAGTGGGCGATCAATACAAATACCATCCTCGATTTGACTGCCAACACCGATTTTGCACAGGCTGATGCCGACCGACAAGTCAACAACGTGACGCGTTTTTCCGTTTTTTTCCCGGAACGGCGGCAGTTTTTTTTGGAAAATGCTTCCCTTTTTGGCGTGGGGGTTGGTCAATTTGAAGATGGTGCAGGAGGATCTATGCGGATTCAGCCATTTTTTAGTCGTACCATTGGCTTAGATGATAAAGGCAACCCCATCCCGATCGATTTTGGAGGCAGGTTGGTACATCGCTCTTTAAAAAGTAACTACGGCACGATTTTAATGCGCCAACGCGAATTGGGCGATAGTCCGGGGACTAACTTTTTTTTGGCCGTTATTCTCAGAATTTTGGCGCACAAAACCGAATTGGCGGATTGATGACCATCAAAAATCAAGCTGGCGGAAGCAACATTGTAAGTACCGTGGACGGTTTTTTCCGCCTCGGCGAATCCCATTCGCTGAATGCGATGCTCATTCATTCCACTTCTACCAATACTGGCGTACAGGGATTTGCAGGATTTGCGCAATACTTTTACTCCACCAACAAAGCCAAGATCTGGCTTACCCAATCGGTGGTGACCAAAGATTTCAATCCAGAAATGGGGTTTGTTTCCCGTAAAGATGTCATTGGAACTACGCCTGGCATCAACTGGTATTACCGGGGGCGTTTAATGCCCTTTAGAAAAATCATTCGGGCATTTGAACCCGGTTTTTTGCCTGAAATCTATCATCAGGCATCCACCGGCAAACTGATTGAAGTTCAGCTCCCTATTTTTCCAATGTGGATCAATTTCCAAAATGGCAGTTTTATAGGTTATGGCATCAATCCCAGTTATCAATTCCTAACCGAGCCCTTTCAACCTTTAGGGATCACGATCAAAGCCGGCGGATATCATTATATTCAGCAACAAGTGTGGTTGGGTTCGGATGCTTCGAAGATTTTAAGCGTATTTGGAAAAGTAGATTGGGGTACTTATTTCAATGGCCGATTATTCACTACGGATCTCAATTTGCAATTTGCACCCATTCCCAACATATTGATCAAATGGCGGTTCAACCGCAATCAGTTTACTGGCGTAGGCGAAGAAAAAGTCAACGCAACGGTTGATTTACTCAGCATGGAAGGGCGCTTTGCTTTAAACCCGCGTGTTCAATTGATTGGTTTTTATCAACAAAACACCGAGAACCAATCCAAAAACTACAACATCCGCTTGGCTTGGGAGTACCGCCCGCTGTCCTTATATCTATTTTGTGCTGAATCGGCGTGGATTTAACAATTTGGATTTAAAACGCCAGGTAGAAGATCATGCGATATTGAAAGTGAGCTATTTGAAGCAGTTTTGATGTTTGAAAAGGATTTTTTAGCTCAAAAAAAACGGTTTCCATCCCCTTGGAGCAGATCATTCCAATTGGAGACATACGCCAGTTTTTTTCTAAATTACACTTATATTAGAAATGATTCAACAATAAGATACCAATCTAGGCTGCCTCTTTTGCTGCCATACTGCCTAGTATAATTGGATACCTTATCATCGACTCATTCCTCAGTGCAAAACAATCCATTAATTTTCACCAATAGCGATTAGCATGAAACAAATACTTTTCCTCTTTTTTATCCTACTGGTTCCCTATGCTTTGGCGGGGCAAACCAATGCTCTTTTTGGTTTTTCTAGCACTGCTGCGGCCAAAGAACAGGATCTTGAAAACAAATTCGATCAACAGCTGCAAGCCAAAAACTTGGATCAGTGGATGAAACAGCTCGCCATGCTCCCTCACCATGTAGGCTCGGCGCATGGCAAGGCCAATGCCGAATTCATCGCTGCTCAATTCAAGTCTTGGGGCTGGGAAACCAACATCGAAGAATTTCAAGTGCTTTTTCCAACGCCCAAACTTCGGGTTTTGGAAGTGGTTTCACCAACGCCTTACAAAGCCAAATTGACCGAAAAAGCCTTAAAAGAAGATCCCTCCACCAGTACGCCCGATATGCTGCCGAGTTTCAATTGTTTTTCGGTGGATGGCGATGTAACGGCGGAAGTGGTTTTTGTCAACTACGGACTCCCTGCTGATTACGACCTATTGGAACGCTACGGCATCGACGTGAAAGGTAAAATTGTAATCTCCCGCTACGGCGGTTCTTGGCGGGGCATTAAACCCAAGGTAGCTGCCGAACACGGCGCTATTGGCTGTTTGATTTATTCTGATCCCAAGGACGATGGCTATGGCGCTGGGGAGGTTTACCCCAAAGGTGCTTTTAAAAACGAAACCGGCGTTCAACGTGGTTCGGTACTGGACATGCCGCTTGCGCCAGGGGATCCGCTTACGCCAGGTTATGGCGCTACCAAAGATGCCAAACGCATCGATCGCAAAGACGCGGCAACCCTCACCAAAATACCCGTATTGCCGATTTCCTATGAAGATGCGCAACCGATTTTTGCCGCCATGGGCGGCCCTGTAGCACCGGCCGAATGGCGAGGAGGCCTGCCTTTGACCTATCACCTAGGCCCTGGCCCTACCAAAGTGCACCTGAAACTGGAATTCAATTGGGAATTACGTCCGGCTTATGATGTCATTGCCAAACTCAAAGGTTCGGAGTTCCCTGATCAGTGGGTCATCCGTGGCAATCACCACGATGCTTGGGTGCATGGTGCCAACGATCCCATCAGCGGCTTGATTGCCGAAATGGAAGAAGCTCGGGTGATCGGTATGATGGCAAAAAACGGTCAAGGCCCTAAACGGACATTGATCTACTGTGCTTGGGATGCCGAAGAACCAGGACTGTTGGGTTCCACGGAATGGGTGGAAGCCCACGCCGATGAACTCAAACAAAAAGCAGTGGCCTACATCAATTCCGATAGCAATGGCGCAGGATTCCTAGGCGCAGGCGGTTCTAACACTTTGGAAAAATTTTTCAACCAAGTAGCACGCGATGTAACCGATCCGCAAACGCAAAAAAGCGTACTTGATCGCCGGAATGCGGCCAATCAAGTATTTTACAAACAAAACAGCACGGATTTTAAACTAGAAGCCCTGGGCTCTGGATCGGATTTTACGCCGTTTATCCAGCATTTGGGGATTGCTTCTCTCAATATTGGTTTTGGCGGCGAAGACGATGGCGGCGAATACCACACCATCTACGATACCTACGCCGACTATGTGCGCTTTAAGGACAACAACTTTATGTACGGCATTGCGCTGGCTAAAGTGGGCGGTCGTACCGCTTTGCGTTTGGCCAATGCCGAGATACTGCCTTTTGATTTCCAGCATTTTTACGAAACGGTAAGAGGGTACAGCGATGAGGTCATCCGCTTTGCTGACGAACAACGGGAAAAAACGGAAAAGGAAAACCGCTTGATCAGCGAAGGTGTATACGGCATGGTATTGAATCCGCGCGAATCGATCAAGGCTCCGAAGGTATTGGCTGAAACGCCACATTTCAACTTCGCGCCCATCTTGACTGCCTTGGATAAACTGGAAAAAGCAGCCAATCACTACCAGGAAATGGGGGATAAAACAGCAGCTAACGCCGCGATGATCAACCAAGTTTTGATGCATTTAGAACAAAAATTGACCCTCGAACAAGGGCTCCCTAAACGCCCTTGGTTCAAGCATTTTATTTATGCACCGGGGTTTTATACGGGTTATGGGGTGAAAACCCTCCCGGGTATCCGCGAAGCAATCGAGCAACGCGAGTTTTTGGAAGTGGATAAGCAGATCGCCAACACGGCTCAGGTGCTGAATGCTTTTACTGCTGAGGTAGAAAAGTTGGGTAAGCTGAAGTAATTAATGGGCGAGATCGGTTGTACCTGTTGATTACAACTGATCTCGCCTCATTAAATTGCTCGGTTTTGTGTTGCTGTTAAAATGAAGACCTAGCTGGTTTCTTCAATTCAGCACGGAGTAAAAGATGTAATGTGGTTTTGGGTTAGTTGTGGATAAGTACAACTCTTTGAGATAATTATGGTCAACTCAAGAAAGCCAATGGATTTAAAAATTTGGACAAAAAGCCAAGATGTCTGAGAAACAACCCATAGGGCAACGATAACAATCGTTTCCTGAAAACGCTCCTTAACCGTCGCACATTTGGGAAGCATAATGTACTTGTTGTAAAAATCACAACACAAAAGACTATTCACTTCCATTCTCTAAAACATCCCATCT
The DNA here is from genome assembly GCA_038240665.1 of Chitinophagales bacterium. Classification (GTDB taxonomy): domain Bacteria; phylum Bacteroidota; class Bacteroidia; order Chitinophagales; family Saprospiraceae; genus Haliscomenobacter. The sequence goes on from JBBRGN010000003.1 coordinate 10,507, forward strand.
TTGTACATAGTAAAAAAAGATGTCCAAAAAACATATTCGGTTCGAATGGGCGGCCAAAAAGATGCTTCTAGACAAGAAGAATTTCGGCATCCTCGAAGGCTTCCTGTCGGCGCTGGATATGGCGAAATTAAGAAAGTGATTGCCGTGAGCATTGTCTATTTTGATTTGGGAAAAGGCGAAGATTATATTTATGTCGGACAAACCAAATTTAAAGGGCTTCATACCGATACCTAACTACAATTACTCAGAAAGCCGACCATCCACCAAGCCTATCCTGAATACTATCTCATTGGCACGACCAAATTCAATGATATTGTAAATGACAGACTTGATGAGTGGATCTACTTTTTCAAAAACTGTGAGATACTTGACAATTTTCGGGCAAAAGTATGCAGGAAGTCCGTGAAAAAATGAACGTGATGAATTTACCTGACGACGAAAGGAAAAATATAATAAATTTTTGGAAGGGTTACATGATGAGGCAAGTTATGCTTCAACAATAAAAATTGAAGCAGAAGAAGCCGCCGAAAGACTTGGGGAGAAAGTGAGGGAAATCGCACGAAATTTGATAGGAATGAGTTTCCCTGACGAACAAATTGCTCAAGCAACTGGGCTGACAATGGAAGAAGTTGCCAAACTTCGATAGGTTATTCCTACAACTTCCATTCCACACACCCCAAAAACCAAAAAAATCAAACCATCTAAAAGCTCCTAAAAGCCATTTCATGGTTTGATTCTTTTTATCAAGCTAAAAAATCCTCCCTACACAATCATCCCCGCAGCTACGGTTTCATTCGTTCCCTCATCCACCAGGATCAAACTACCGGTTGCGCGGTTGCGGCGATAGCTGTCAAAAAATAGCGGCTTGGTGGTACGAATGGAAACCCGCGCCATATCATTCATGTTGATTTGGGTATCTTCTTCATTGCGGTGCAAGGTGTTGATGTTCAATTTATAGCGGATCTCTTTGATCACACAGCGCGCTTCTTGAGTGGTATGCATCAACGTGTACTTGCCATTGAGTTGCAAGGGACGTTCGTTGAACCAGCACAACATGACCTCAATGTCCTGACTCATTTCTGGTTGGTTGTGCTCGCGCACGATCATATCTCCCCTGCTTAAGTCAAAATCATCTTCCAGCATCAGGGTTACCGACATCGGCGGATAAGCTTCTTCCAATTCGCCAGCGTAGGTGTTGATTTTGGCAATCCGAGTTTTGAAGCCCGATGGCAACAGTACCACTTCTTCGCCTTTTTTCAATACGCCGCCAGCTACCCGACCCGCATACCCGCGGTAATCATGGAATTCATCGGTGTAAGGTCGCACCACATATTGCACCGGGAAACGCGGGTCAATAAAGTTGTGGTCGCTACCGATGTGTACATTTTCCAAGTAGTACATCAGGGTACTGCCTTGATACCAATCCATGTTTTCGGAGCGGTCTACTACATTGTCGCCACGCAAGGCCGAGATAGGGACAAAAAAGATGTCTTTGATCTCCAGCTTTTGCGCAAACACTTCAAATTCGGCGCGGATGTTTTCAAATAGCGTTTCGCTGTATTCCACCAAGTCCATTTTATTGATGCAAACCACCAAGTGGGGAATTTGCAACAAAGAAGCAATGAACACATGCCGACGGGTTTGTTCTACGATACCGGTACGGGCATCAATGAGAATCAGCGCTACGTTGGCCGTGGAAGCGCCCGTCACCATGTTGCGGGTATATTGGATATGCCCCGGCGTATCGGCAATGATGAACTTGCGTTTTGGCGTAGAAAAATAACGGTAAGCCACGTCAATGGTGATGCCTTGTTCCCGTTCCGCTTTTAGGCCGTCGGTAAGCAGGGCCAGGTTTACCTCCGTCTCGCCCCGGCGTTCGCTGACGCGTTCGAGGGCTTCCAGCTGATCTTCGAAAATGGATTTTGAATCGTACAGCAAACGGCCAATCAAAGTGCTTTTGCCATCATCCACGTTGCCCGCAGTAGTAAAGCGCAGCAGTTCGGAATTTTTATAGTCCATGTTTTTTGTTTCGAGGTAAAAAAATTGGGAAGCTACTCCTTAAAAGTATCCCTGCTTTTTGCGGTCTTCCATTGCGGTTTCCGTCCTACGATCATCGGCGCGACCACCACGTTCCGTAATCCGGGAAGCAGCAATTTCATCGATTACTTCATCAATAGCGGTGGCGTAGGAATAAACTGCTCCCGTACAAGTCATATCGCCAATGGTTCGGAAACGCACCATCGATTTGGTAACAATCTCCGTAGGGCGGCGTTGAATCACATCTGTAGCGGCTAGCAACATGCCGTCGCGTTCAAACACTTCCCGTTCATGGGCAAAATATAGACTTGGCAATTCCACTCCTTCCATCGCTAGGTATTGCCATACATCAAGCTCCGTCCAGTTGCTGATGGGGAAAACCCGGAAATGCTCCCCCATTCGTTTTTTTCCATTGAATAAGTTCCATAATTCCGGACGCTGGTTTTTTGGATCCCACTGCCCAAATTCATCGCGATGGGAAAAAAAGCGCTCCTTAGCCCTGGCTTTTTCTTCATCGCGCCGCGCGCCGCCAAGGGCTGCATCAAATTTGCCTTTTTCCAAGGAATCCAAAAGCACGGAGGTTTGCAAGAAGTTACGGCTTGCATTCAAGCCTTTTTCTTCAACCAGAGTCCCTTTATCGATGGCTTCCTGAACCGAGCCTACCAACAACTTGGCACCAATGCGCTCAACCAAGCTGTCTCGATATTCGATGGTTTCATCAAAATTGTGCCCCGTATCAATATGGAGCAAGGGAAATGGAATTCGGGCAGGGTAAAACGCTTTCATGGCCAAGTGGGTCACCAAAATGGAATCTTTGCCCCCCGAAAACAACAGTACCGGATTCTGGAACTGTGCCGCCACCTCGCGGATCACGAATATCGACTCAGCTTCCAGTTCTTTGAGGTGGTTGATTTGATAATTTGTTCCCATAACTATAACAACTTTCAATTGATTCAATAGGGTTGGCGCGATGGTAGCGGTTGAGCCAACTCTAATAAGTGATTAATGGCCGCAGGTAGTTCATGACGAGATCGACAGAAGCTTCCAAGGAAAGCTGATCGGTCCGGATTTCTATTTCTGGATGCACGGGGGCTTCGTAGGGGTCGTCAATACCAGTGAAACCTTTGATGAGACCTTGACGGGCTTTTTGGTACAGTCCTTTTACATCTCGCGATTCACATACTTCGAGCGGTGCGTTGATGTAGACTTCAATAAAATCAGCATGGCCTACTACATCGCGCGCCAATTGTCGCATCTCGCGAGAAGGACTGATAAAGGAATTGATGCAAATAACGCCTGTGTGGAGGTACAATTTCGCGATTTCAGCGATCCGGCGAATGTTTTCCAGCCGATCTTCTGCACTAAAACTCAGGTTGTTGTTGATCCCCGTGCGGATGTTGTCCCCATCCAGCACCTGTGGAAAAAAACCTTCAACAAACAATCGTCTTTCGAGCGCTTGCGCAATGGTGCTTTTTCCCGAACCAGAAAGTCCGGTAAGCCACAACACTTTGGCTTTCTGAGCTAAGCGTTTTTCTCGTTCCGATCGTTGAACCAGCTGGTCAAAAATTGGATGAATATGTTCTATCAAATTAGTAGTGTTTATTACTTTGAGTACTCCGATTCCGCAAAGATAACCGCTGTTGGGCAATTTTGAAACAAGTTTTTACTTTAACATATTGATATACATTCATTTGTCAGGATGAACATTTATTACAAAGCACAGATTTAGTGTGAGTTAGATAAATACCTACGCCTTACTTTACTTTTTTTGATGCAAAAAAACCTCTAACCCAGATCTTTTTGCTCGCTTTTGTGGTTTACATTCACCGATGTTCAAGCCAGTTTGTGGGTGTTTTTCTTGAATAAAAATACCTAGTTTTGCAGTCCAAATCTGAACTTAAAATGGGGACAAAAATGAGGTTTTTCACCTGATTTTTGCCCTTTAAGAAAAAATATTGATATGAAACCAGCTATACACGAACTGCTCCAAAATCGCATCATGGTTCTCGATGGGGCCATGGGTACGATGATTCAGGAGTACCGATTGGGAGAGGAAGAATACCGAGGTAAGCGTTTCGCCGACCACCACAAAGATTTAAAAGGCAACAATGACCTGCTCTCGATTACCCAACCTCAGGTGATTGAAGCAATCCACCTGGCTTATTTGGAAGCAGGCTCCGATATCATTGAAACCAATACCTTTTCGGGTACCACCATAGCGCAGGCCGATTACGATCTAGAACCTTACGTTTACGAACTCAACTTTGAATCGGCAAAAATTGCCCGCAAGGCTGCCGATATGTATACTTCCAAATATCCAGATAAACCGCGCTATGTGGCTGGCGCCATAGGGCCTACCAACCGCACCGGCTCGCTTTCGCCGGATGTGAATAATCCCGGTTACCGAGCTGTGACTTTTGACGAGCTCCGCGATGCCTACTATACTCAGGCCAAGGGCTTGATAGAAGGCGGGGTTGATTTATTGTTGATTGAAACCATTTTTGATACGCTTAATGCCAAAGCCGCCCTTTTTGGCATCGAAATGTTGTTTGACGAACGTGGCGCACGTATCCCCATCATGATTTCGGGCACCATTACCGATGCCAGCGGGCGTACGCTTTCTGGGCAGACGGTAGAAGCTTTTTGGATTTCGGTGAGCCATATTCCTTTGCTCAGTGTAGGTTTGAACTGTGCCCTCGGTGCCGAAGAAATGCGGCCTTATTTGGAGACCCTTTCCAACATTTCCAACTGCTACGTAAGCGCCTATCCTAACGCCGGTTTGCCCAACGAATTTGGGGAATACGACCAAGGTGCCGAAGAAATGAAAAACTACATCCGCGATTTTGTTAAAAGCGGATTTGTAAACATCATCGGCGGTTGTTGTGGCACTACGCCCAATCACATCCGCGCTATGGTTGAAGCGGTAAAAGATTTGCCTACGCGCCAAATACCTCATACCGACGACTATACCATGATCAGCGGTTTGGAACCTTTGATCATCCGTCCTGAAACCAACTTTGTCAACGTCGGCGAACGTACCAATGTAACGGGATCACGGCAATTTGCCCGTTTGATTCGGGAAGGCAACTACAACGAAGCGCTCCGGGTAGCGCAGCAACAAGCGGAAGCGGGTGCCCAAATCATCGACATCAACATGGATGAGGGTTTGCTGGATTCAGAAGATGCGATGGTAAAATTTCTGCACATGATCATGTCAGAACCTGATATTGCCAAGCTGCCCATCATGATTGACTCTTCAAAATTTAGCGTTATCGAAGCGGGTCTGAAATGCGTGCAGGGTAAATGCATCGTCAACTCCATCTCGATGAAAGAGGGAGAAGCTGAATTCATCCGCCAGGCCACCTTGGTGCACCGTTATGGCGCCGCGGCCGTAGTCATGGCATTTGACGAGCAAGGCCAAGCCGATACCATTGAACGTAAAGTGGAAATTTGCGCGCGTGCTTTTAAAATTTTGACCGAGCAAGTAGGCTTCCATCCCCAAGACATCATTTTTGATCCCAATATTTTTGCTGTTGCTACCGGTATTGAAGAACACAACGATTACGCCATCAACTTCATTGAAGCTACTCGGCAAATCAAAAAACGTTGTCCGGGGGCAAAAATCAGCGGCGGCGTCAGCAACATTTCTTTTTCCTACCGCGGTAACGATAAAGTACGCGAAGCCATGCACTCGGCCTTTTTGTACCATGCCATCAAAGCAGGTATGGACATGGGCATCGTCAATGCTGGTATGATTGAAGTATACGAAAACATACCCAAAGAACTCCTGGATCGGGTGGAGGATGTGCTTTTCAACCGTAGAGAAGACGCTACCGAACGCTTAACCGAATTTGCCGAAAGCATCAAAGGCGATGGCGGCAAGCAATTGCAAAAAGATCTGGTATGGCGGGAGCAAACGCTAGAAGAACGTCTTTCCTATGCTTTGATTCGCGGCATCACCGATTTTATCGATGAAGACACCGAAGAAGCTCGCATCAAATATCCTTCTGCGCTCTCTATTATTGAGGGACCACTCATGGATGGCATGAACATCGTTGGCGATTTATTTGGACAAGGAAAAATGTTTTTGCCCCAAGTTGTTAAAAGCGCCCGGGTAATGAAACGCTCGGTAGCCGTACTTACCCCCTATATCGAAGCAGAAAAATTGGCTGGCGGCGGCAGCAGCACCAAGGGAAAAATCCTGATGGCCACCGTGAAAGGCGATGTACACGACATCGGCAAAAACATCGTCGGCGTGGTACTCGCCTGTAACAATTTTGACATTGTGGATCTTGGAGTGATGGTGTCTGCTGATAAAATACTTAAAGCTGCCCGCGAGGAAAACGTAGACATCATTGGATTAAGCGGTCTGATTACGCCATCCCTAGACGAGATGGTGCACATGGCCAAAGAAATGGAACGCCAAGGTTTTACCATTCCCTTGATGCTTGGCGGCGCTACGACTTCCAAAACCCATACGGCAGTAAAAATTGAACCGCAATATTCTGGCCCCGTTGTACATGTACTCGATGCTTCCCGCGCCGTTGGCGTGGCGAGCGCGCTGCTTAGCCAGGATCAAGACTACCGCAACAACTTAATCATCGATACCAAAACGGATTATGCCCGCATCCGCGAACAACGCAGCGGCCGACAATCATCTAAAGCGTTTTTGACCCTCGAACAAGCGCGGGCCAATAAGGTTGCCATTGATTGGACTAGTTTTTCTCCGCTACAGCCCAAACAGCCAGGTATTCAGGTATTTGATGATTATTCCTTGGAAGAGTTGTCCGAATACATTGACTGGACACCCTTTTTTAGCAGTTGGCAATTGGCGGGTAAATTCCCAGCTATTTTGAAAGATGAGGTTGTTGGTGTAGAAGCTCAAAAACTATACAACGACGCCCGTAGTTTGCTGCGCCGCGTAATTGACGAAAAATGGCTCCAAGCCCGAGCCGTTATCGGTTTGTTTCCTGCCAATACCGTTCATGACGACGATATTGAAGTGTATACTGATGATACCCGTACTGCGGTAAAAGTCACTTTACGCCATTTGCGCCAACAAGTGCAAAAAGCGGCTGGTCAACCCAACGTCTCTTTAGCCGATTATGTAGCGCCAAAAGAGACTGGTCTCCACGATTACATTGGCGCTTTCGCGGTCACTGCCGGGATCGGTATTGAACCTTGGGTCGCAAAATTTGAGGCCGAAAATGACGACTACAATGCCATTATGCTCAAAGCATTGGCTGATCGCTTGGCGGAGGCCTTTGCGGAGCGCTTGCATGAACGGGTGCGTAAGGAATTTTGGGGATTTGCCAGCGCTGAAAACCTAAGTCCAGAGCAACTGATCAGTGAAGATTATCAAGGCATTCGACCCGCGCCGGGTTACCCAGCTTGTCCTGAACATACCGAGAAGGCTACCCTTTGGGAGCTGATGGATGTAGAAAATGTTACTGGCATTTTACTCACTGAAAGCTTTGCCATGTATCCCGCAGCAGCAGTAAGCGGTTGGTATCTAGCACATCCCAAGGCCCGTTATTTTGGTCTGGGTCAAATCGGAAAAGACCAAGTAGAAGACTATGCCCAGCGCAAAGGCATGGACTTAGAAACAGCGGAACGGTGGTTGGCGCCGGTATTGAATTATTAAGCATAAAAAATTACAAAAAAAACAAGTTTGCGCTTGCTCTTCTTTAGGGGTTTTCAATATTTTTTTTGATCTAAAAATTTAATATTCAAACCTTTAAAAAGTAGACTTGCGGTAATTTTTCGATAACACAGCCAAAATGGAAATTTACTTTTCTGTTTTGACTGTTTTTTTTCTGGTCTTCATTGCTGAAATTTGAAGTCATTAGGAATGATTCAACATTAAGAACTAAACTACCAGAAAATGAAAACGACCCTGTTTTTAACCCTGATGCTATTGGGAAATGGCCTACTCCATGCTCAAGCATTAGCCGAATGGAGCTTTGAGAACTTGACTTCGGCTGTTCCCAGGCTACCCATCCCTGCTTCTTACTTGGCCAGTGAGATTGTGACGGCCACTGCTGACATGTCAGGCGGAAACAACATCGGCAGCCCTTCCGTATGTTCAGGAAGAACCTGGGCAACCAATTTTTGGCCCACCGCCAATCATTCCTCGCTGGATGCGTATTTGGCTTTTACTGTTAAAGCCAAGCCCAAACAAGCCCTACGAATAGCCGGATTTTCCTACTCTTCCGGCATTTCCTCTTCTAGCGGTCCCAAGAATTACGATGTCTATGTTTGGCCAGATGGGATTCCCATTTTGATTTCCTCGGGCTCCAACGGCGCGGGTGGATGTGGTTCAGGAGGTGCTACTTATGAGGTGGATGTTCCAGAGGGTGGGAGCATTACTTTTTCGATTCATCCTTATGGCCAGAACCCTGCCGCAATGGCCGCGACCATGCGGGTTGATAATGTATCCATAGTAGGTTCGGCTATTCTCCCGATCCAGTTGCTGGGTTTTTCAGCAAAAAGATTGGTGGATCATTCTGTAGAGCTGAGCTGGCAAACTGCTTCCGAACTCAACAATGATTTTGTTGCCATTGAGCGGAGTAGCCATCTTCCCGATTTTTTGGAGATTGGCCGAATTCCGGGCGAAGGCAACAGCAATGAACTCAGAAATTACGTTTTCCATGATCGACTGCTCCTTCCGGGTCCTATTTATTTCCGACTTCGGCAAGTAGATTATGATGGCGCGGAGCATATTTCCAATGTGGTCGCCATTGATGGAGAAAATAACGGCATCCCAGCTTTACTGGCCTACCCCTCCCCTGCCCAGGAACGTTTGTACTTGCGTGGGAGCTTAATTTCTGCCAATAATGAGGCCACTTTATCGATTATCGATACACGGGGAATTATAGTCATTAGTGACCAATTATCAGCGCAAGCGGGTACTTGGGAGGTAGATGTGGCGGCCTTGCCTTCTGGAGTTTATGTCGCCATGATCAACTCTGGAGCGCAAGTTTTGCAGCAGCGATTTTACAAACAGTAGACTGATGGTGATAAAAATAAAAAAAACGCTTATTGTCAATCCGTCACAATCACAGCAGCTGCAGTAATTCCCATTGCTTAAAACTGCCACAATGACATTTCAACCATCTTGGATCAGGTTTTGTTAAGGAAAGGATAAATTCATTAAATTGAAGCAAGCAGGCGTTTGAGTCTCCCGTTTCAGAGCAGTATTTATTCGCATTTTGTCTGCTGAAAGGTACAATTGAGCGACATTTTTAATAAATCTGCCAAAAATTTCCGTATTTTCGTAACGATGGCTCTAAACTTTCGTTAAATATTCAAAGTGAGTAGCTCATTGTGAGTTACTGCAGCGTCGCGAAAAAACCCAGTGATTTATTATCATTGGTAATTAAGCCAACAGCCTTCATAAAAAATAACCATGAAAAGATCCTTTATGGTGGAGTTCGAGCTCCCAGAAACCCTTACCGAAGATTTCCTTTCCTTAGTACCCAGTCAGCGTGAAACCGTTGAAGTGCTCATGTCAGAAGGGAAAATACGCTCTTATTCATTAGCGTTGGATCGTTCGGTATTGTGGGTGATTATGGAATCTGAGTCAGAATTTGATGTCATGGAAATCATCTCTCAATTGCCGCTGAGTGATTTTATGCATCCCTACATTTCTGAATTGATGTTTCACAACTCGGCTATTGCCATTAATCGTTTCTCGTTGAATTAAATCAAGAGTGATTTAAAAATAAGTAATGGGGCATTATCAATTGATTGTGTCCCATTACTTAAATTACCACTTTTGACTGTTCCTTTTGCCGCCATATGGCTTATGTTAAACCAGCTATTCATCTCAAAAGATAGTAGTCAAGCCAAAATTAGTAACTTATTATTGTCTCATTCCTTACCTTTGCGGCATTCCTTAATTGTTCATTTGCCATCAGTCACCTGAATACCACTACGCTCAACGCATGAAACGCATTGCCATTGACATGGATGAGGTCATCGCCGACATCCAACCCAAATTTTTAGCTATTTTTGAACAACTTCAAGGCCGCCGCCCTGCTCCTGAAGAATACCGGGGTCGGAAATTATACGAGCTCTCGGGTGGCGAAAACATCCGCACCAACCTATTTGACAAAGGCTTTTTTGCTGACCTCCCCGTAATGGAAGGCAGCCAAGATGCGGTCAAATCCTTGATGGAACATTACGAGATCTTTATCGTGTCCGCAGCACAAGAATTCCGCAATTCGCTGGAAGACAAACACGACTGGCTTCAGCAGCACTTTCCTTTTATTCATTGGAAAAACTATGTATTCTGCGGGGATAAAAGCTTGATTGGTGTCGACTACCTTATTGACGACCATGCTTTTAACTTGGAAACGTTTCGGGGAAAAGGACTCTTATACACAGCTGCCCACAACGTGCACGAAAAACGCTTTACTCGATTGAACAATTGGGCGGAAGTGCTGGCTTTTTTTGAAAATGAACGAGCGCAGGAGGCTTAGGAATGATTCAATAATAAGATACGGATTTAGAAAAAAATCAGCCAAGCTCCCAGTGGCCGCGGAGCCAGACCTTGGCTGATTTTTTTATTTACCCGTAAAATGCTTGAGCATGATCACCTCCTGGCGCGTCAATGGTCTTGAAAAACCACGGGGTAAATCTTTTTTGGTCAATCCTCCCAAATAAACCCGATCCAGTCTTTCCACCACATATCCAAGGTGTTCAAAAATACGGCGAACAATGCGGTTGCGGCCGATATGAATGGTGATGCCAATCTCCGTTTTCGGACGATCTTTCACATACTCAATTAGATCCACTGGCGTGGGGCCATCTTCTAGGGTTAATCCCGCTCGAATTTCCTCCAGGTGCTCTGCGCTTAAAGATTTATCAAGCACCACGTGGTACACCTTTTTAAGTTTATAGCTGGGGTGCGTCATTTTTTGCGCCAAATCGCCATCATTGGTCAACAACAGCAAACCGGTTGTTTCCCGATCTAATCGTCCTACGGGAAATACCCGCTCGTCGACTTTGTCTTTAATCAAATCCAAAACCGTTTTCCGACCGCGTTCGTCCTGAGATGTGGTGATAACGCCCTTGGGCTTATTCATCAACAGGTACACTTTTTTACCTTCCGGTTTAATGGGTTTGCCTTTGTAGCGGATCACATCTGTCTCCTGAACCAGGTAATAAGGCTCCAACACCACTTGGTTGTTGACAGAAATTTGACCGGCTTTTACCAAATCGGCGGCTTGTCGGCGCGAGCAAATACCGCAATGCGCAACAAATTTATTGAGGCGCATGCCTTCTTCGTGATCCCCTTCGATGCCTTCGGGGGGCGGAGTAGGCGTATTTCTTTTTTCAGGATTGGGTCGCCCCTCCGTTCGCGGTTTGCTGCTGTAACGACCAGCTGCTGGGCGATCAGAAGAAGCAGGACGTCTAGAACCGGGCTTATTGGGTTTCCGTTGATTTTCTTTAGCCATAATTGCAAGTTCGTGAAATGGGCGCATTATTTACCCATTTCGCTCTAAAAAGGAATGTCTTCATCGTCGTTCATCTTAGAAGAACGCGTAATGATTGTGGGTGAAGGATTGGCAAAAATATCGCCAGGAAAACCGCTGAATTCGGCATCGTCCAAGTTAGAAAAACGCGCAAATTGATCGGTAAATCGCAAACGAACGGTATCCAAAGCGCCGTTTCGGTGTTTGGCGATGATGATTTCGGCAATACCTTTTAAGGATTGGCCTTGTTCATCTTCGGTGATTTGGTAGTATTCAGGACGATAAATAAAGGAAACAATGTCCGCATCCTGCTCGATCGAATTGTGTACAATAAAATCGTTGGCGATAAAATTGTGAACTCCCGGAACGGTAGCGTCGTATACATCTTCTACCCCCAGGGGAGTGATGGATTGGATCAGATCCCACTGAATTTGGGGGTCTGGATTTTTTTTCACCTGACGGGGAACGGCAATTTGATCTCCTGGGCGTAGGTGTTCCAACGCCGTCCAACCTTCTTTTTTGAAAAAAGGGTGATTGGCACTGGCTTTGATCAGTCGCCCAGTTGCCGTTTTTAGGGCAAAAACCTGTTTGCGACCCGAATAAAAAACTTTGACCATCGTTTGTGAGGCGATTCTCAGGTCGTGCCCCATCCCCAATACATGTAGCGGCTGCTGAATGGAGCGCTCGGCTAAGGTTTTTATCGGTATTTTTTTACCCGTGATGGCGTCCATGATCAAGGTATCGCCCGTCAGACAACCGGATTCCCGCAAGTCGCTCAATTGTGGGCGCTTGCTCCCCCCGCGCACTTCCACCGCGCGACTCAATTGTGACAAAGCGATCACTGGCACATTGAGTTCTTTGGCCAAGCCTTTCAAGGCGCGCGAAATGGCAGATACTTCCTGTTCACGGTTGCCGCGCTGGTTGTCGCCGCCGCCGCTCATCAGCTGCAAGTAGTCGATGATGATGATTTGAATATTGTAGAGCATTTTCAAACGGCGGCATTTAGCACGCAATTCAAAAATATTGATACCCGGTGTATCATCAATGTAAATACTGGCGTCGCTGATGCTTTCAATGGCTTTATTGAGTTGGGTGAACTCTTCAGGCGTCATTTGACCGTTGCGCATTTTATTCAGCGGAATTTCTGATTCCATTGAAATCAGACGCATGGCCAATTGGATCGAAGCCATTTCCAAGGAAAATATTGCCACCCCTTTTTTGTAATCTACTGCGGCATTTTTCGCCAAAGAGAGTACAAATGAAGTTTTACCCATACCGGGGCGTGCCGCCAAAATGATGAGATCGGAAGGTTGCCAACCCGAAGTGAGGCGATCCAAGTCAGTAAACCCAGTAGGGACGCCGGTAAGACCATCCTCTTTGCCTTTGAGTTCAGCGATCTGTTTGAGCGCTTTACTGGCCAGGGTACTCATGGAATCGTAGCTCCGACTCATGTTTTTTTCGGCGATCCCAAAAAGACCTTTTTCCGCCGCATCGAGCAATTCCAATACATCGGTGGTGTCCTCATAGGCATCCCGAATCATATCGGTAGAAATACGGATCAATTCGCGTTGGATAAATTTCTGGGAAATGATCCGTGCGTGGAATTCAATATTAGCCGCAGAAGTGATTTTATTGGTCAGTTCTACCAAATAATAAGGGCCGCCGATGGCTTCGAGATGGGCAGTTTTTTTCAGTTCTTCGGTAAGCGTCAACAAATCAATGGGCTGAGAACGCTCAAATAAGCGCTTCATGGCGCGGTAAATGAGCTGGTGCGCATCCAAATAAAAACTTTCTGGCTCCAAAACATCAATAACGGTGTTTAGTGCATCTTTGTCGAGCATCAGCGCGCCAAGCACCGCTTCTTCCAGCGGAACGGCTTGCGGCGGGACTTTACCAAAGACATAGCTCGATAAGCCTTCGCCTTTGTTGGGCGTTTTGCGGGGCGCGCCCGTTTTTTTACCGAGTTGATCTTTGAAGTCTGCCATGAATGTGTTGTAGCTTTCAAAATAAAGATAGCAAAAATAGGAGTTTTAAACTGGAAAAGCAGAAATTCTATTTCTAAAAAAAATAGACGCGCAGCAAGGACTAAAAAAAACGTGCCTTCCGGTTTTCACCGTTGGCACGTTAAATAACTAGACCTAAATTAAATAAGATTTGGTTTTTTGGGGCGCTACGAGGCGCTCGAAGTAGGTCTACTTCCTCTTGTCTGAGTTATATAATGTCCTAAATTCCTGTCATCAATTTTTTAGCATTCTCCACGGCTTTCTGCTGCTGAAGGATCCGTTGTTGAGCCTGTTGCTGATCATTTTCATTTTTGATGATATCGGATTTGGCTTTGCGAATGCGTTCTTCAGAGGATTTAATTTCTCGGAGGTAGCGTTGGTTGGCATTGCGCAATTGGCGGAGATCCGTTTCGAATTTGTTCAATTGATGCTCTTCCGTTTTTACAAGCAAGCGAACTTGTTCACGTTTTACCTCTTTGGCAAAATCAGCCAATAACTCCTGATGTCCACGTGGATTGTTTACTATGATGCCTTTGGGTGTAAACTGCGGTGAGGCCGCCAAACTAGTGCCCGAGTAACTTTTGGGGATTTCTACCACCGGAGCCCCGGAATAAATCGAAAAACTAACATCCCCACCGATTTGTCGGCTCTGGGCGGTAAGGCTTACCGGATTGCCCGATAATTCGCGCACATTTGCAGAGGGCGTCACAAATTCATTGGTTTTTCGATCGTATTTGACTTTCCCATCGAAATGATGGCGAACGTAATTCGCCCACATCCGTTTTACCAATTTTTCGTCAGCACCAGGAATGACGACGTTGTTCGAATTAACAATTAGAGCAGATTGGATTATTGGTGTTGTATCGTCGTGTATTACAACATCTTGGCCATTGGCGCGAACCGCATTGAGGAGGAACACCATCAATAAGCTGAAGTATGCCGTATTTTTCATACAAAATGGGTTTTGATTTTTTTTGTTTTGCAATGTGATTTAGACGCACGTCTGTATCCGGGTCACAAAAAAAAATATACAGACCTACACAATAAAATAAGGAAAAAGAAACCGCTAGAGTTTAGTTGAAGAAAGGGTTTTTATCTTTTTATCGAAACTTTCTTTCTTTTAGTCCTAAATTCAGTGTAGGTTCTTTAACATCTTGTAATTTTCAGGTAAAACTTCGCAACACCGTATGGAACACATTTTATCCCTAAAAGACGTTGTCAAAACCTATGACAAAAAAATGGCAGTCGACCATGTAAGTTTTGATGTACCCAAAGGCTCTATCTTTGGCTTACTCGGGCCCAATGGAGCAGGGAAGACCTCCCTTATTCGCATCATCACCACCATTACCCGAGCCGATACCGGCCAAATTTTATTGGATGGCGAACCGCTTAACAGCCGACATCCTGAGCAGATCGGGTACATGCCGGAAGAACGTGGCTTGTACAAAAAAATGAAAGTAGGCGAACAGCTCATTTATCTAGGCCGCCTCAAAGGCCTAGATATGGCCGAAACAAAGAAATCCATTCGCTACTGGATGGAAAAATTCGAGATCACGGACTGGTGGAACAAAAAAGTCGAAGAGCTCTCAAAAGGGATGCAGCAAAAGGTACAGTTCATTGCTACGGTCTTGCATGATCCGAAATTGCTGATTCTCGATGAGCCTTTTACGGGTCTGGATCCCATCAACTCCAATTTGCTTAAAGCGGAAATTGAAGAACTGAAACAAAAAGGTACCAGCATCATTTTTTCTACCCACCGCATGGAGCAAGTAGAAGAAATCTGCGACAACATCGTGCTCATCAATCAGGGCAAAAACATTTTGGATGGATCGGTAGCCGCCATCAAAGATCAATACAAACTCAATCGCTTTGAACTCCAATATGCAGGAGACAAGGAAGTGACTTTACCCGAAAAGGTAGAGGTCATTTCCCACAAAGCGGGCTCGGTGATGGTGCAATTGGCAGATGACGGTAACAGCAATGATTTGCTGCGTCATTTCCTGGATCAACAAGTCAAGATTACCAACTTTCACGAAATTTTGCCGTCCATCAACGAAATTTTCATCAAACAGGTAGAAGATTCTAATTCGGAGGTCAAGTAAAATCTCCAGAAAAGTTTTTTCGAAACATTTTTCAACCAACACAACAACAACCAACTATAATGGATAAGATGTGGTTAATTGTCAAAAGAGAATATCTGACCCGGGTTACCCGACGGTCATTTATCATTGCAACCTTGCTTACTCCGCTGGCTTTCGCACTTTTCTTCGTAGTAGTCAGCCTGATTTTTAGTTATCAAAGCGACGATAAAAAGAAGATTGCCGTCATTGATGAAGGCAGCATATTAAGCGGCGGCCTCAAGGACGGAAAAAACGTCTTTTTTAAATTTGAAAAACGCTCTTTGGAAACCCTTCGCAAAGATTTTAAAGCTACCGGCTATGATGCCATCTTAGTAGTTCCAAAAATCAAAGACCTCCTAAGTAAAACGGAAACCATTTTTTACTATTCGGATGGCCAGCCCTCTTTAGATGTTGAACTTTTGGTATCCGATCGGATCCACGATGCCATCCGTGATTACAAGATCACCAAACTCAACATTGAACGCAAACAATTTGACGCCATTAATACCAAAGTGGAATTGGAACCGGAACCCATCAAAAAGGGAGGCAACGACGCCACACTACTTACCAGCGCCATTGCAGCTGGGATTGGTGGCATCATGGGTTTCATCATGTACATGACCGTTTTTATTTATGGTATGATGGTGATGCGTTCGGTAATGGAAGAAAAAACCAACCGCATTGTAGAAGTAATGATGTCGACGGTACGCCCGTTTCAATTGATGCTCGGAAAAATCATTGGCGTAGGATTTGTAGGTCTGACTCAGGTTGCCATTTGGGCGATCATGATTCCTTTGCTCCTGACCATTGTTCAGATGGTTATGGGCATTGATGCGCCGCCGCCGCAAATGCAAATGCCCGGACAAGCAGGTAATGTAAACCCCGATGACATGCGCTCTATGATGTCATTGGCTATGAATGAAATTGGCCACATCAATTGGGTCTTGATTGTACCTATGTTTGTGATCTATTTTCTAGGTGGTTACTTTTTGTACTCTTCCTTGTTTGCTGCAGTGGGTTCAGCCATGGGCGACGACCTCGGTGAAGGACAAGCGCTGACCATTCCAATCACCATTCCGGTTATTTTGGCCTTGTATATCATGATGCAAGCAGTACAAGCGCCGAACTCTAGTTTGGCCGTTTTTGCCTCTATTTTCCCTCTTTTTTCCCCCATCGTGATGCCTGCTCGCTTGGCATTTGCGATCCCAGCTTGGCAGATTGTGGTATCGGTCATCGTTTTGATCGCCACCTCGATTTTCTTTGTATGGCTGTCTGGGCGAATTTACCGAGTAGGTATTTTGCTGTATGGCAAAAAGGTAAACTTAGCAGAATTTGTGCGCTGGATCTTTGTGAAAGATTGATTTCCAGATCTCTAAAAAATAAAAACCTGCAATCCTTAATTGAATTGCAGGTTTTTATTTTTTTCAAAAAACGCGACTTAGTCTACAATCATCGTCGCGTGATTCAAGTCTTGCTGAACCATATTACTCGGGAGTTCGCGGAAATCATATTGCTGATTACGCAACTGCGGGCGGAAGCCTGCTTCCTGAATGGCATCTTGAATTCCTTGGGCAGTAAAGCGGAAACGCGCGCCAGCTGCCGACACTACATTTTCCTCAATCATGATGCTCCCGAAATCATTTGCACCCGAATGAAGGCAAACCTGCGCCACTTGTTTGCCAACCGTCAGCCAAGAGGCTTGGATGTTGGTAACATTGGGCAACATAATGCGGCTCATCGCAATCATGCGTACATATTCTTCACCAGTAACCGTATTCCGCGCCCGTTTTAGTTTTTTCAAAATGGTATCCTCATCCTGGAAAGGCCAGGGAATAAAAGCCAAAAAGCCTTTGGCATCAGCTGGTTTTTCAGCCTGTACTTCGCGGATTTTCACCAAGTGATCCATGCGCTCCAAATTGGTTTCAATATGACCAAACATCATGGTACCCGAAGTGGTCAACCGCAACTGGTGCGCCGCGCGCATGATGTCCAACCATTCCTGGCCGCCACATTTTCCCTTTGAAATCAAACGCCGAACCCGATCGTCGAGGATTTCAGCCCCTGCGCCGGGCAAACTATCTAAACCGGATTCTTTTAGTGCTTTCAACACTTCATAATGGGTGGATTGCTCGAGCTTGGTAATGTGGGCAATCTCAGGCGGTCCGAGAGCGTGAAGTTTTAGGTTGGGGTACAGCGCTTTAAGCTCCCGGAAAAGCTTGGTGTAATATTCCAGACCCAGATCGGGATGGTGACCACCCTGTAAAAGCAGCTGCTCGCCGCCATACTGGAAAGTCTCTTCGATCTTCTGTTTGTATTCCTCAACGGTGGTGATGTACGATTCGTCATGACCAGGCCGACGATAGAAATTACAAAACTTGCAATTGGCTATGCATACGTTGGTGGTATTGGAATTGCGGTCGATGATCCAAGTAACCACATCATTAGGCACTTTTTGTTTGCGCAATTGATTGGCGACATAAGCCAATTCGCTGGTGCCTGCTTGTTCAAACAAAAACACACCCTCTTCGGCACTAAGGAATTCCAGGCGCAGGGCCCGTTGTAAAAGATCGTCGGTATGCATACGCTTTGTATTGCTGATGAACTCTTTCGAAAACAGAAAAAATAGCGGCCAGGCATTTCCCCAAACCGCTGCACTTAAATAATGTAACAAAGATAACCAAGCCTAGTTGTGATGCAAATATTCTTTTTTCATTTATTTCAGAAAAAAATGAAACCAATAAAAGTAAAGCCGCCTTAATACAGCACTAGCTTTATTTAAAAAAAAGCTTTACATTTGCACAAAATAGGGAAAAAACCAGCAGAAGAGGGAGCCAATCGGTTCCCTCTTCTGCATATAGGGAATGATTCACTAATATATTGGAGTAGTTGTGATTGTTGAAAAAATAGAACCTTTATTGGCTGAAAAATTTTCAGAGCCCGATTTTGCCGATTGTTTTTTGGTAGATACCACCTTCGAGCAAGCTACGCGTCATCTTGAAATTTTTATCGATAGCGATTCCGGCATGGATTTTACAAAGTGCCAGAAAATAAGTCGGTATTTGGAAAAATTCATCGACGAAGGTGGTTGGCTGGGGGAATCCTACGTTTTGGAAGTTTCATCTCCAGGCATCGAACGCCCAATAAAGTTTCATCGTCAGTACAACCGCAATATTGGTCGCACCTTGACCATAGAACTCAAGGAAGGCGAGCCCCGCGAAGGTATTTTACGGATTGTGAATCCAGAATCCATCGTATTGGAATCTGAGATCAAGTTCAAAGAAGGCAAACGCAACAAAAAGGAGACCATCCAAACCATCATCCCTTTTGAACACATTGTCAAGGCAGTAGTAAAAATTACATTTTAACCCGAAGGCTTAATTGTGAGCTCCGGTGTTGATTTTTTCAATAAACCATAACGGTTATGATAAATCTTGTAAATACTTTTTCCGAATTTAAAGAAGGAAAGAACATTGACCGCCCCACCATGGTGCGCGTGTTGGAGGATGTATTCCGTACGCTTATTCGCAAAAAATTTGGTTCTGACGAGAATTTTGATGTGATTGTAAATACCCAGAAAGGGGACTTAGAATTGTGGCGGGTACGCCAGATCGTTCCAGATGGCGAGGTAACTGACGACCGCAGTCAGATCTCAGTTTCCGAAGCCCAATCCATTGACGAAGATTATGAAGTAGCTCAAGAATGCTACGAACAACTCCAGTTGGAAGATTTTGGACGGCGCGCCATCATGGCTGCTCGCCAAACCCTGATCTCCCGCATCATGGAATTGGAAAAAGACGACGTCTACAAAAAATACATGGAGCGCGTAGGCGAAGTCATCGCTGGCGAAGTACACCAAGTATTGAAAAAAGAACTTTTGGTACTGGATGATGCTACCAGCAACGAATTGGTGATGCCGCGTACAGAAATGATCAAAGGCGATTTTTTCAGAAAAGGGGATATGGTACGCGGGGTAATAAAGCGGGTAGAAATGCGCAACAATACCCCCGTGGTGATTGTTTCCCGTACCGATAACATGTTCCTAGAGAAATTATTGGAAGCCGAAGTTCCAGAAATTGAAGATGGTTTGATCTCGATCAAAAAGATCGTGCGCCTACCCGGAGAACGTGCAAAAGTGGCCGTTGAATCTTATGACGACCGCATCGACCCTGTTGGGGCTTGCGTAGGTATGAAAGGTTCGCGTATCCACGGCATTGTTCGCGAATTGCACAATGAAAACATCGATATCGTCAACTATACCAACAATGTCAGCTTGTTTATTCAACGCGCACTGACTCCAGCTAAAGTGACCAGCATCGATCTGAATACCGAAACCCAACACGCCAAAGTATACCTCGATCCCGATCAGGTTTCATTGGCCATTGGTAAAGGCGGGACCAACATCAAATTGGCCAGTCAATTGACCGGTTTTGAAATTGATGTGTTCCGCAATACCGAAGAATACGAAATCGACGATGTTGATTTGGAAGAATTTTCTGACGAAATTGAGGACTGGATCATTGAGGCCCTCAAGGCGATCGGTTGTGATACTGCGCGCAGCGTACTCACACTGAGCAAGGAAGAACTCCTTCGTCGTACCGACTTAGAAGAAGAAACCGTAGAAGATGTACTCAGTATTCTGAAGTCAGAATTTGAGGAATAACCCTACTTAGAGCAAGTTTATATTTCTGATTTTTTAGTAAATCAGAAATCTAAACTTCTTTAAAAGGTAAAAACAGCTTTTCTACCCTTTTATTCGATATTAATTTAGCCTTTTGTGAACTCTTTTTGACAACTTTATGTTGCCAACACGGTTAA
Source organism: Chitinophagales bacterium (assembly GCA_038240665.1). GTDB lineage: Bacteria > Bacteroidota > Bacteroidia > Chitinophagales > Saprospiraceae > Haliscomenobacter. The sequence goes on from JBBRGN010000003.1 coordinate 30,961, forward strand.
AAAAACCTTTGCTTTCGACGGTTTTACTTTATCTTTGTGGCTGGTTAGCCAATGATGATTTACGCAAGCGAAGGATAACAGCAGCAAACCAGTCAAGCTCTAAATATTTATAATGACAAAACTCTTAGTAAAAATTGCGAAGGAATTAAATGTGGGTACCGTGACGATCGTTGATTTTCTCAACACTAAGGGTCACGATATCGACAATAAACCGAACGCCAAGATTACTGACGAGATGTATGATGTGTTGGTAACTGAGTTCCAAAAGTCTTTTGACGACAAGGAAAAATCCAAACAAATCAACATCGGCAACAACCGTCCCAAACCCGCAGCGGAATTGGAGACGGTGCCACCTATTAAGGAAAAAGCAGCAGTTGTAGATAGCGAAGAGAAAGTTGTAGTCGAAGACGAAGACCGCTTTAGAGTTAAATTGCCGAAACCAACGGTCTTAGGCAAAATTGACCTAGGAAGCAAGCTACAGCAGCGTGTTCGGGAAAAAACCGAAGGTTCGCAAAAAAAGGAAGAGGAGCCAATCCCTCCAGTTGTAGAAAAAGTTGCACCAGTTGTTGAAGCGCCGGCAGCTCGTACTGATCAACACCCAGTTGAAGTTGAAAAAAATAGCGCGCCGCCTGTAAGCCAGTCGGAAGCTCAACCAAAATCAACTCCTGTGGTCGCTGATTTGAAACCAGCTGAATCCATTTCAACTCTTGATGTAGTCAATCAACCTGTTGCTTCTGCTCCGGTTGAAGAAGTCAATCAAGATAAACCTACCGAAAAAGTTGGTGAAGATAATTTCCGCGCGGTTACTCCTGAACTGCGGGGCTTGAAAATCTTGGGGAAAATCGATACGGGACAATTCGAACGCCCCAAGAAGAAGCCGGTGGTCAAAGATGCCCCTCGTGGGCGTGATGGCAGACCAATCAACCCTCAGGCGCCTCAACAAGGCGCAGCTCAACAAGGTGGAGCTCAAGGCAATAATGGCAATCGCAATCAGCCCAATCCCAATAATGATCCCAATCGCCAACGCAGTCAACAGCCTGGCGTTAATGATCCAAACCGCCCGCCACGCCCAACTGGCGCTCCGGCGAACAATACCGGAACGGGTAACGATGCTACTTTGAGCGAGGCTGAAAAGAAAAAACGCAAAAGAAAACGCAAAAAAGTTGCCGGAGCCACCGGCAACAATGCCAACGGTACTCCTAATGCCAACAACAATGCGGGTGGCAATGCTACCAACAACAATGTGGGGAACAACAATGCGGGGAACAACCAGAACCGTACTGGAGGTAATCAAGGCCAAGGAGGCGGAACAGGCGGCAATAATAACAATAACAACAATAATAACCGACCTCAACAGCAGCAACGCCAAGGCCAAGGCGGCGGCGGGCAAGGTCAAGGTTATCAAGGCGGCGGTAACAATCGCCCCAATACTTCAACTGGAAACCGCCCCAATACTTCAACTGGAAACCGTCCTCCTGTACAAAGGGAAGAAAATAAAGAGGTTTCTAAAAGAGAAATCGAAGACCAAATCAAGGCCACTATGGCGCGTTTATCTGGTGGAGGCAAGAAAAAACGCCAAAAACTACAACGCGACAAACGTGAGCGTTTCCGCGAACGTCAGGAAGCTCAAGATCTGGAAGCATCAACAGGCAAATTGCAGTTAACAGAATTTATCTCGGTGCAAGATTTGGCCAACCTGATGGATGTTGCCGTTACTGAGGTCATCACTACTTGTATGGCTTTGGGAGTTATTGTATCCATCAATCAACGTTTGGATGCAGAAATCATTGAATTGGTAGCTGAAGAATTTGGCCACGAGGTAGAATTCATTTCAGTAGAAGAGCAGCTGGAAGACGATATCGAAGTCGAGGATGATCCAGCAGATATGATTTCTCGTGCGCCAATCGTAACCGTAATGGGTCACGTTGACCACGGTAAAACTTCCTTGCTTGACTTTGTTCGTAAAGCCAATGTGGTATCTGGCGAAGCCGGGGGTATCACCCAGCACATCGGTGCCTATGAAGTGGTATTAGACGGCGATCGCAAAATCACCTTCCTAGATACACCTGGTCACGAAGCCTTTACGGCCATGCGTGCTCGCGGTGCCAAAGTAACCGATATTGCCATCATCATCATCGCCGCTGACGACAGCATCATGCCACAAACCAAAGAAGCCATTAGCCACGCTCAAGCGGCCAATGTTCCTATGGTTTTTGCCATCAATAAGGTAGATAAAGCTGGCGCACAACCAGAAAAAATCAAACAAGAATTGGCAGCCATGAACTTCCTCGTGGAAGACTGGGGCGGTAAATACCAATCTCAAGATATTTCAGCCAAAACAGGTTTGGGAATTCCTGAACTGATGGAAAAAATCTTGCTGGAAGCAGAATTACTGGAATTGAAAGCCAATCCTAACCGCAACGCTGTCGGCGCTGTACTCGAAGCATCGCTCGATAAAGGCCGTGGCTATATTACCAAAATGCTGGTACAAAGCGGCGCGCTTCACATCGGCGACTCGGTTGTAGCTGGCGAGTTCTCTGGTAAAGTAAGGGCCATGCTCAACGAGCGGGGCAAACGCTTAACCGAAGCCGGACCCTCCACTCCTGTTATGGTGCTTGGTCTTGGTGGAGCGCCTCAAGCGGGAGATCGATTCAAGGTATTGGATGATGATGCGGAAGCACGTCAAATTGCTTCTCGTCGGGCGCAGATCTCACGCGAACAAGCTACTCGTTCTACCAAACGGATCTCTTTGGATGAAATCGGACGTCGTTTGGCGCTCGGTAGCTTCAAAGAGTTGAACTTGATCGTAAAAGGGGACGTGGATGGATCAGTAGAAGCACTTTCCGACTCCTTAATCAAGCTGGGTATTGAAAGCGTACAAGTGAATGTGATTCACCGTGCAGTTGGTCAAATCATTGAATCGGATATCCTTTTGGCATCCGCTTCTGACGCGATCGTCATTGGTTTCCAGGTTCGCCCTTCTACCAATGCCCGCAAATTGGCCGAGCGGGAAGGGGTCGAAATCAAATACTACTCTATCATTTACGAAGCGATCGACGAAGTCAAATTGGCGATCGAAGGGATGTTGGAGCCCACCAAGGAAGAAAAAATTACTGGTTTGGTGGAGATCCGCGAAGTATACAAAATCAGTAAGGTTGGTACAGTGGCCGGATGTATTGTTAGCGAAGGCAAAATTGCGCGCAACAGCCACATCCGTGTTGTACGGGATGGTATCGTAGTATTCCCAACCAAAGATGGCGCGCATGGCGAGGTGTCTTCTCTGAAACGATTCAAGGAAGATGTCCGTGAAGTTAAATCAGGTTTGGAATGTGGTTTGACCATCAAAAACTACAACGATATCAAAGCCAATGATGTAGTCGAAGTGTACGAAATTGTTGAAATCAAACAGTCATACGGTTAATACAACCGAGGATTTTTTTTATCAAAAGGGTTTACAAAATGTCGTACTGACTTTGTAAACCCTTTTTTAGTGTTACTTGCTGTTTTTTTGTTTCAAATTTAACGCCCAAGCCATTTACTGTTGTACCTATGCTATGGTTGAATCTTTCCTTAAATACTTCCAACATGCCAAGAATTAGCTTTTTAGTCCTTTTTGTAGCATTTGGGTTGACTTCTTCTTGTCAACGAAAACCCAATTTAGCACCTTCCAACATGTCCACGAACTGGGAAACTGCCAATTTTGCCAACGTCATGATCGATAGTGCCGGTAGTTCTAGCTTTACTGGCCCCTGTGAACCGAGCATTGCCGTATCCTCTAAAAATCCTCTACAGATGGTGGCGGGCGCAGTTTTGGATCGAATTTATCGTTCAAGCAATGGCGGAAAAACCTGGAGTAAATCAACCCTAAAGTCGCCCTACGGTGTTTTTGGCGACCCTACAATAATCGCCGACCCCAAAGGGAATTTTTATTTTGCCCACCTTTCCGATCCAACTGGCGGACAATGGCGCGATCCGGAAATTTTAGATCGTATCGTGATCCAAAAATCTAGTGATGCTGGCGCTTCTTGGACGGGCGGCGGATTTGCAGGTATGCACCATCCTAAAGATCAAGACAAACAATGGCTGGCGGTTGATCCTAAATCTAATCGACTTTATGCTACTTGGACAGAGTTTGACTTGTACGAAAGCAAAAAAGCCAGCGATAAGTCACGTATCCTTTTTTCATCATCAGCTGATGATGGCGCTACTTGGTCTGAAACGCTGCCCATTAGTCAACTGGAAGGCGATTGTCTTGACGATGACAACACCACCGAAGGCGCAGTACCAGCGATTGGGCCCAATGGTGAGGTTTATGTTTCCTGGGCATACCAGGAAAAAATATTTTTTGACCGTTCTTTGGATGGTGGAAAAACGTGGCTGGATAAAGATGTTTTGGTCGCCAACCAACCCGGTGGTTGGACAGTTGATGTACCCGGCATTTTTCGCGCCAATGGATTGCCCATCACCGCTACCGATCTCAGCAATGGCCCCAATCGTGGCGCTATTTACGTCAATTGGGCTGATCAACGCAATGGTGTCAACGATACCGATATTTGGCTTGCTAAATCCACTAATGGCGGTAAAAACTGGTCGGCTCCCATCCGCGTCAACAACGATGGCAAAGGCAAACAACAGTTTTTTACTTGGTTGGCTGTGGATTCGGTTACGGGTTACCTGTACATCGTTTTTTACGATCGACGTGCTTATGAGGACAACCAAACCGATGTTTACTTGGCTGTTTCCAAAGATGGTGGCGCTACTTTCATCAATAAAAAAATCAGTGCGTCCCCTTTCCTGCCTAGCAGGGGCGTCTTTTTTGGCGATTACAACAACATTAGCGCTTACGATGGGATTGTGCGCCCTATTTGGACACGCTGTACTGGTGGTCAATTAAGCATTTGGACCGCCTTGATTGATGTGAAATAGCGTTTGCAAATCGGAAATCAAGGACATTTTTGGCCAAAAAACGCGCCTTCAAAGATGACTTTAAGGCGCGATGAAATGTTACAAAAATAAAAAAATGTCTGAAATCACCCTTGCCAAAACGGATCAACGGCGGCGCATCATCGCCGCCGTTATGGTATTGGTCAGCGCCGTTTGTTTTTCTGGCAAAGCTGTCATCATCAAGATAGCCTACAAGTACTCGATTGATAGCGTTTCTTTGCTTACTCTCCGTATGTTGTTTTCATTGCCTTTTTTCATCCTCAATGCCTGGATTGGCAACTATCGCACCCATGGTCGCCCCGATGCACAACCATTAAAATGGCGCGATTGGCTAGGTATTATTGGCCTAGGGTTTTCTGGATATTACTGTGCCAGCTTACTGGATTTTTTAGGCCTTCAATACATCACAGCCGGTTTGGAACGCTTGATTCTATATTTATACCCTACCATGGTGTTGTTGATGACGTCCTTCTTTTTTGGCAAAAAAATTTCACGCAATCAATACATTGCCTTAGGTTTAACGTACCTGGGTATCGCGGTCGCTTTATTGGATCCTTCCAAACTTTCAGCTGGCCCCAATCTCTGGTTGGGGGTGTTTTTGATCTTCATCAGCGGGTTGACTTATGCCATTTATCTAGTAGGTAGCGGCGCGTACCTTGCTCGGATAGGTTCCATACGCTACACGTCCTATGCCATGATCGCAGCAACTGCGGCGATCGTCCTGCACAGCGCTTTTCTTAATCATTTGCAATTGTGGGGGCATCCTGCACCAGTGTATTGGCTGGTATTGATCATGGCTATTTTTTCCACCGTACTCCCCACCCTGATGATCAGCGAAGGCGTGCGGATCATTGGAGCGGGAAACACCTCGATTATCGGCAGTATCGGCCCCGTAGCAACCATTGGTCTGGGGTATATCTTTTTAGGCGAGGTTTTTGGTTTTTGGCAAATGTTGGGTACTGTGTTGGTGATTACTGGCGTACTATGGATTAGTTTGAAGCGGTAACTTAATTGCCGGTTTTCAAGATCGCTTTTTTTCGAATGCGGCTAAAAGTTTCGGGCGTCATGCCCAACATAGAAGTCAAGTACTGAAGTGGAACCTGATTAAAAAAATCCGGCTTTTGGTGAAAGAGAATTTGATAGCGCGCTTCAGCAGATTTTGACAAATGCATCACGATACGGTCTTCGATGATGCGGAAACAACCCGATAGGAACATTTTTTCCAGTTCATGCCATTTGGGAATGACCGAACCAAGTTGGAGGTAGTTTTTTCGATGAATGACAAAAAGCTCACAATCGGTCAAGGCACATAAATTTACCCGGGCACGCTGCTGAAATACGAACCCCGAAAGATCGGTAATAAACGACGAAGGAGTAGCAATCCATTTGGTAATTTCTGTTGCATCTTCTTCTAAGTATTCCCGCACAATGCCTTTTAACAAAAAGCCTAAACGATCGGCATGATGACCAGCCCTTAGAAAATACTGTCCTTTTTTCAGCTCCAAAGATTCAAAAAACGAGACCATCTTATGCAGATCCCCGGCATGGAGTCCAAAATAGGACTGAATGTATTGTTCGAGATCGTTTGCCTTAAATTCCATCACTCCGGGATCTGGTTTTTAGCAATGTTTTTAAGCACCGTAGGGAAAAAACGCTTGACGTAGAGCGAAATGTGCTCCAATCCCAATTTCCTCCCCACAAAAACTTCGTATTTTTTTGCGGAAACAGCAGCAAGGATTTGATCCGCGGTTTTATCAGCAGGATATCCACCTTTATTGTTTTTGCCGTCTTTACCTAGTTTTTCACCGCTAGCGGTCAAGGCATTGATGGTTACGTTGGTCACGATATAGCCCGGACAAATGATCGTCACTAAAATATTATCTTTCCAGACCTCCGCGCGCAAACAGTCAAAAAATCCATGCAAGGCATGTTTAGCGGCGGCATAGGCCGAACGCATAGGCGTGCCAATTTTCCCCATTACGCTGCTGATGACAACAAAATGCCCGGATTTGCGATCTTGAAAATGGGGCAAAAGAGCGCGGGTCAAGCCTACATAGCCAAAGAAGTCAACCTCCATGATCCGGCGGTGTACTTCTATCGGCGTTTCCAATACCCAAGAACGTTGACTGATCCCGCCGTTGTGTACCATAACATCAATGTGACCAAATACGCCAATGGCTTCCGCCGTTTTTGCCTCAAATGTTGCCGGCTCTACAAGGTCAAGCGGGAGTACATAGCACTGAGCTTCGCCTATTTCTTTTTGCACCCTTTCCAATTCTTCCCGACGTCGAGCGGATAAAATCACCTTCGCTCCCTGGCGAGCATAGGCATGAGCGAGGGCTTCCCCGATACCGGAAGAAGCTCCTGTTATCCAAACTATTTTATTAGCAGATGTTGACATGTGAAATTAGCTTGTGAAGGGAACATCCAGTAGCAGGTCGTAATTCCAACCCCGGTACTCGAATTGTCCCAATATTTAAAAACCCTTTTTTTCTTTACTTACTTCAGGGCAGCTTGATTATTGTACTGCGCGCCTCCCCAAAAATAATTCTTTTTGCTGCGCTTCCCCTACGAATGACTAAAAATTGGTATCTTATTTATTGACTCAATCCTTAGACCTGATTTTTGAAAAAACGCAGCCCATTAAATTGATCATCAAAAAACCTTCCCGCTAAAATGAAGATCCTCATTGCTTGTGATAGTTTCAAAGATGCCTTAGATGCCCCTTCGGTATGTAAAGCCATTGAAAAAGGTTTGCAGCGTGCTTTTGTGGATCAACAACTAAGTACGCATACCTTCCCTCTTGCTGATGGCGGCGAAGGCATGGCGGCTATTCTGAACGCGCATTTGGGACTGACTTCCATTACCGTCACGGTGCATGATCCGCTGTTCCGACCCATTGAAGCCGCTTACAGCATCAGCACCGATGGCAGTACAGTTTTTATTGAAATGGCCCTAGCAGCGGGTCTACAATTACTCCAAAAAAATGAACGCAATCCTTTAAAAACCACCACTTTTGGCGTAGGTGAATTAATTAGTCACGCTCTAAAAAAAGGAGCTACCCGGATCATTTTGGGCTTAGGAGGTTCTGCGACCAATGATCTAGGAATGGGCATGGCCGCTGCATTGGGTTGGCGTTTTATAGCAAAAAATGGCGCAGAACTAAGTCCGACGGGAGAAAATTTAGTTCAGGTAGAACAGATCATCCCCCCGCCAACGCCCCTGCCTCCACATGTCATTTTTGAAACCATGAGCGATGTGGTCAATCCTTTATGCGGAGAGGCCGGAGCTGCTAAAATATATGCTCCGCAAAAAGGCGCGGGCGAAGCGGCGATAAGTCTTTTGGAAGAGGGCGCGATAAACTTTGCCGTCAAAGCTCGACTATTGCGTGCAGTGGACGAACAAGCAAAAGGCGCTGGTGCGGCTGGGGGATTGGGTTTTGGAGCAGCATTTTTTTTGAATGCCACGAATAAAAGCGGCATTGAGATGATGATGGATCTGACGGATTTTGATGCTCAAGTCGTTCAAGCCGATGTCATCATTACCGGCGAAGGCCGCCTCGACCATCAGACGGCAAATGGAAAATTGATTGCTGGTATTGTAAGACGTTCACAAAACAAACCCGTTATTGCGCTTTGTGGCGCATTAAATAGCTCACCGAATGAAGTATTGGAGATGGGTTTAACTGCCGCTTTTTCAATAGGTAGGGGCCCGGGGACATTGGCAGCTGCATTGGCTTTGACTGCTGAAAACCTAGAACAAACGGCGTTTAATTTGGGGAGGGTACTGAAGATTTGATCATGCAGTGTTCTAAAAAACTACCAATTTTCCAATATTTCTACCCTGCGACCTTGAAAAACAAACTTCTCTCCTACCCGTTTGTGTAGCAATTCTTGTCCCAAAGGCGCAGCAGTGGACAGGGCATAAACCGTTTGCGATTCTACTTTTATTTTACCCAAACTGACCGCTAGGTAATACAGGCCTTCCGAAGTTCGAACCAATGATCCGACCTGAACGTCATCATGGCCTATGTTGGGATCCAACCATTCCAACTGTTGCCGCAACTCCAGCGATTGTGCCAATTGCAAAGCATGTTTGTCTTTTTCCTGTTGGAGCATGGCCCTACTGGTTTCGTATTTATCGCCGGCACTGCTTTTGGTTTCTTGATTGGCGTCATTTTGTATGTCTTCCATGGCTTGGCGGGCCGCGGCTATGTTTTGATCAAGGCGATCGATACAGGCTTGATGGAGAGCTTGTTTGAACAGGAGCATGGCAAGGCGTTTTATTTACGACAAACAAAAAAGGAAAAGGAATGAGTCAATGATAAAGAATGAGACCATATTAATTAATTTTTCAACTTGATCTTTTGAATCTCAGGAATGAGTCGATAAAAAGATGAAAAAATTAAACTGCCTAATAATACGTCATTCTATGTATTTTTTGAAATCAAAGAATAAGTTTACCAACAAGAAAAAGATGACAAGTTTACAATTACCATCCATTCTTTTTTGGGATATTGATCCGACCAGATTAGATTATGACACCAAGGCCCACTACGTAATTGGTCGGGTGGTGATGTATGGCTCTTTGGATAACTGGAAGGCGATCCTAAACTACTATGGAGTAGAGCGGGTACTGCAAGAAATGCTGGAAGAACGATATTTAGACAAGCGATCATTAAATTATCTCAGTTTCTATTTTGAAGTACCTAAGACTCATTTTCGATGTTACACACTACAACAATCTATCCCGAAACATTGGGACTATTAAGAAAATTGATGTCACTTCCAGCATTGGAAGAATACAACCTGGCTGGTGGTACTGCTTTAGCCCTGCAAATTGGCCATCGCCTTTCGGTTGATTTAGACTTCTTTGGCGATGTTGATTTCGAACCAATTGAAATCCTTGACTCAATCAGAGATATTGCCCAAATTAGCATTATCAGTCAAAGTCGAGCTATCCTAATCTTAAATACCGATGGAATTAAGACTGATTTTGTAAGATACCGATATCAATTATTTAGGCCTATATTAGAAATAGAAGGATTGCGTTTTTTGTCGACTTTAGATATTGGAGCCATGAAATTTGCGGCTATACCAAAATCGTGGTCGCCAGCGCGATTTTTTCGATTTATTTTTTCTTCTTCGCCAATACTCTTTAAAAGAATTATTGGCTGCATACAATGAAAAATACTCGGATGGATCTGAGTTTTTGGTACTCAAAAGTATGGTTTACTTTGACGATGCAGAAGAAGATGATTTACCTGCTATCTTTGATACTTCTGTTACCTGGTTGTTGGTTAAGAAAACAATTGAAGAAGCAGTTAAAAAAATTCGATAGCGCAAGACAAAGGACTTACTCGAAACAGTCAATTGATTTCTAATACCTAAATTTCCCACCAAAAACAATGCGCATCCCCCGCCTAAGCGAAAGATGCGCGTTTTTTTGCTCAAAAACTAAGCGTACAACAATCCATAATATTCTTCCAACATCCGCTTTACCGCAAACGGTTCTTTGGTACTCAGGATGCTGGCTTTCATCATTTCCACCCATTTTTTACGGTTATGGTAATAGGTAGGGATGACTTCTTTGATCAGCACATCGTAGAGTGCCTGACCGTCGTGTGCATCCAATTCTTCTTCGTCTTCGCTTTCAAAGGCATCGCCAAATTGCCAGCCGTTGACGCCGTGATCGCAGGCTTCGGGCCACCAACCATCGAGGATACTGACGTTGAGTACGCCGTTCATCGCGGCTTTCATGCCCGAAGTACCACTGGCTTCAAGGGGTCGACGGGGGTTGTTGAGCCAGATGTCAGCTCCGCGGGTCAACATACGCCCGATGGCCATATCGTAGTTTTCTAAGAAAATCACGGCTTCTGGGTAAGTGCGTGCCATTTTCACCAAGTTGGCTACAATGCCTTTGCCAGAATCGTCCAGTGGGTGCGCTTTTCCAGAGAAGATGATCTGTAATTTGCGGGATTTCAAAAGCGGCTCAATCAAGTCGGGCTGACTAAAGATCAGGTCGCTGCGCTTATAAGGCGCGGCGCGGCGCGAGAAACCCACCAAGAATTTATCTTCATCCAATCGAACCTTGTTTTTTGCTTCTATAAAATCAATCAGCGCGCGTTTGTTTTGCAGGTGAGCCGTCCATAAGTCGCCACCGTTTTCGGCTGCGCTGATCATACTTGGATCTACCCAAGTGGGCAAGTGAATGGCGTTGGTGATGGCAATGATTTCCGAGCGATCCTCAATGTCTGCCCACATTTTATTGGCCGTTTCGCCGTGTAATTGGGCAACGGCGTTGGATTTTTTGGACAAGCGCAAGGCGCCTACGGTCATGTTGAAGGGTTGTCCGCCTAGGGTTTCTAGCTCTTCAAACGACAAACACATGTTCGCGCCCATATACATGATGCGCTCAATCGGGTGCGACTCGTTGCCTTGTACAATCGGCGTATGCGTAGTAAATACAACTTGCTCTTTTACTTCCTCTACGGCTTTCTCAAAGGTGAGACCTTCTTCCTCAATTTTTTCCCGCAGCAATTCAAAACCAGCGAACAAAGCATGCCCTTCGTTAAAATGGTAAATATCAACCGGAAGACCCAGCTTGCGAAGCGCTCTCACCCCGCCAATACCAAGTACGATCTCCTGCGCAATGCGCTCCTCGCCAAACCAGCCATACAACTGACCCGTTACCCAAGAATCTGGGTTGCCAGGGATGTTGGTATCCAGAAGGTACAAGGGAATGTTGCCAAATTTTTCGAGTTTCCAGATTTTACACTCCACTTCAACGGCGCGAATTTCAACCATTACACTGAGACCGGTGTCCTCCAGAAAGTCGTATTCGTAATTGTGGAAAGTATCGTAAGGTTTACCGTTTTGATCAATGCGCTGATCAGTGTAGCCTTGTTTCCACTTGATTCCAATGGCTACCATCGGATAACCGTGATCTTTGGCACCTTTGATGTAATCGCCTGCTAGGATGCCGAGGCCGCCCGCATAGGCTTTAAAAGACTGATCAAGACCATACTCCATACAGAAGTAGGCTACATTTGGGTGTGTTTGGGTTGACATAAAATCCTTATTGACTGTTAATAATCCATGCGCAATTTCCCCATATTTACGCGAAAACCAAAACTTACAAACTGCGTTTTTTGATTTCGAGAGGGATCATCACTGACTTTTCGCCGATTAAAGTATTGAAAATCAGCGAAAACATTGTGCGAAAGTTGGTAACTAATGTCCAGACCCACCAAGGTGGTTTGGGCGGCAACTCCCTGTCCTATTTTGTTACCGTAGGTCATGACGTAGGTGGTATTGGAACGGTTTACGTCTCCTCCCCAATTTTGTTTCAACTTATCTTCACCAAAATAAGCGTGAATAAGCCGAAAATCAAACACCAAACGGTGAATGGGCTGATAACGCGCCATAAAAATTAGCTCCTTGAAGTTGGCCCCCAAAGGATGAGCCAGGGGTTGTAAAATTTGCGTGTAGGAAGAAGCAAGGGAGTCAAAGTGGCCATAGGTATAAGGGCGTACCACATTGGCCTCAAACTGTAGATCAAGGTGATCAACGCCGAGGGCATCCACATATTTCAAACCTACTTGATAAGCATATTTATTGGCCCACCAGCCGCGGGGTTTGATCAGCAATTCTTTGGTTACAAATTCATCCAGGACAAATTGGGCATACAGCTGAAAATGACGTTTGAAATTCCATTTTCCATCAAAACCCAGTAATTCATTATCCGGACTACCCAGCGCCCCCTCTACAGTGCGGTAAAGAATAATGGGGTTGAGGTACTGAAATTCAAAATGATTGGGTCGGGAAAAAACAACGGTTTCAAACAAACCAAAATTCAGGTTTGGCCGCACATTGATGCTTAAGTGGTGGGTGGCCGAGTACTTTTTTTGTTGCAGTTGATTTCCGCCTCCGCTGGTTGGCGAAGTAGCGGTGAGTTCAGCAAAAATATTTTCAAAATGAAATTTCCAGATCTTCCAGTTGAGTTTCAAATAAATGGAATTAAAGGCAAAGTCTGATAACATCAAGGAGCGATAGCCATTGCCGATAAAATTGCGACCATAACCTATCTGCGCGCCAAAATGCGGACTCAAATTAAATCCTACCCCGCCATCGCTCAACAAAAAATCATAGCCATTGGTAATCTTTAGGAGGTCGTTTTGGTAGTTTTTTACCAATCCGGCACCAGGCAAAGAGCGGTATTGCAAAAAGCGATCCCGCACATATTGAGGAAACTGGGCCTGATTGTCCAGCAAATTCATGTAGACAAAAACCCGGTCGTCAATACCGGCGCGGACTTCAAATCCGCGCTGGTTGATAAAGTAGGGTTGAGCGGCGTTACTGATTTTGCCATATTGAAAATTGACCAACGGATTGACGCGAAAAAAGAACCCTGGATGATTGACCTCGATCATGTTGGCAGGGGTAGGGTAAAAAAAGTTAAACAGCGACTTGCTATTTTTTTCATACTGTGGATGCCGAATACTGGCCATGGGCATCGTCAGGGTACTGTCTTCACAGGGAGCAATTCTTCTCCCCGTCAGCGAGGTAGACACAGAGGTCTGACCCAACCATTCATTGTTGTCCCGAAAAATAAACCTTAGATCAGCCTTGTCAAGCAGGGAAAAACGATTGCGCTGGGTATCCAGTTGTAAAGCATACTTCACCACCGAGCCCCGGTCGTAGTATTTTACCGAGGAATGATAGGGCGCTTCCAAACCCGATTTAATCTCCAAGCGATCCATGATTTGATAGGCCTGACTACCGCGCGGAATTAAGCTTCCTTGAGCAAAGGCTTGTAACCCGCAAAAAAGCAAAAACAAAAGGGAGTAGTGTTTAATTCTCATATGTTCAATTTACAGCGTAAGTGCTCATTTGGCTGCGTAAGCCGAAAAATACTTGCATTCTCGGATGGCCCGCAAGTAAAATTGAGTGTTCGCATACTGCGTTTTTAAGAGATCAAAATAGGCATACGTTCGTCCCGTTCGTCTTACAAAATAGGCGTTTTGCTCGCATTTGGCGGCCATAAAGGTCGCCTTAGCCGCGAGTTCGGGATCTAATGCCAAACGTCGCGCCAGATCAAAGTAATTCATCGCTTTTGAACAATCAAAATGCTCGCGGTTTCCTAGGGCAAAACGAGGATCGGGGATTAAATTGGGATCATTTATGTCTTTGCGGCGTAGCAAACTAGCGCCGCTCCGGAAATTGTCCATCAATGGCCAAGCGTAACTAAAGTACGACATGTTGTAATAGGCCAGCCCGATTTTGTAAAAGTAAGCTGCTCCAATCTGTTGATTGGCAATGGCTTTGTATTCCAAATCGCTTAGTTTTTCCATCACCTCTCCCCTATTGAGCAGATTAGAGGAATCATCGCGAATCACACAATTGACGCAATCGTTGAGCCGCTCAATAAACGGATCAAACTGCCCGTAATTGTCCCAACGGGTGCGACCGATGCGTTTAAACTCCGTGGTAGCGGAATCCAATTGCTGGTGATCCAGCAACATGGTAGCGCGTATGGCAATCAAATCCTCTGCTGAAGTCGTCGTCTCCTGTTCCTTCAACAACGAGATCTCCAAGCGATTGAGGCTCTTTTTTTGCAACAAAGCAATCAAATCAAGGAGCAGTCCCTCCTGCGGATTGACGTAGAGATCATCTAAAGTATGTTGAACGAGAAAGTATTTACCGGGGTTACCCGATTTTTGGTACAACCAGCCCAATTTGTCGCGCAAAAAATTGGGAAAACCAGGATGCCCGCGGTATACCCGACTATCGTACATGATATTGGCCAAGTCGGTTTCGGTATCTATGTTTATTTCTCGAATCACGCCAATTTGCGCCGCCAATTCAAACACGGTTAATTGATCCAGCAAGGTTTTATCGGTCAGCAGATCGCGGGCGCGGGTAAAGGTTTTTTTGGCCGCATAAAAATCGCCAGCAATCATTTCCTCATAACCAAAAGCTAGCAACCACAGATCCGGCGTGCGTACTTGCCCCTCCTTGTACAGGCGCTCGGTAAATTCTTGGAGTTTGATCAGATAATCGCCCGCATCAGGTTGGGGGATTTTGAAAAAACGTTTGTTGGCGGCGCGTTTCGGATTCCACTCCAAGCCCAACAACTGCTTCTCTAACTTGCGCATTTCGCGCACCAACAACACCTCAAGGTATTCGCTTTTGGGATTCAGATCGTAAATGGACTGCATCTCTTCTAGGGCTCGGCTATCGCGTTGGAAGGCACGCATGGCATACAAAGTAGCGCGTTCCCGGTCGTCTTTGCACAGCAGCATGCATTGGTGCCACTCTTCATCGGTACTGATTTTAAAACTTTGTAAAGCCGATTCGCGCTTGCTGGGGCAATGCAAAAAAACGCGGGCATAATCATAAGCCGCCGCCACGTTTTTACCCAGCGCCAGCAAAGCCCCCGCCCGATGCCCGATAATCCAGTACTCAATGATGCTGGGATCGTTGTCGACTTTGGGCATCAAGTAATCGTATAACTGTATGGTTCTTTCGTACTGCCGGGTGTAATGCGCCAGGCGAATCATCTGGTAAGCATAGCGCAAGCGGATGTAGTGCGACTTGGTTTGCATAAAAGCCCGTCTGCCTCGCTCAATCAAGTCGTTGACCACCGATAGATTGAGCTGTTTTTCATTCCAGTCGTCGCGCGGCGTCACATAAGGTTCGCAAGAACGGGTATAGAGAAGGTACTCGATCGTTTCCTCGCATTTGTTGCGGTAGAGGTAACGGGAAAAAGAATTTTGGCGGATATAAGAACTCATCCCTGGGCCTTCGATGTCCATGGCGTTGAGCAAATCTTCGAGTTCGTAAACGGGCGCTTGGTAAACGATGTAACGGATGTCGTCTGCAGTAGGCACATCACAATAGCGCGAGCGCCATTCCAGGATGTTGTCTTCCACTTGATTGGTACTTTGTCGGCCATAGCGATCGTAAAGGTTTTCAAAACCCAACACCAAAGGTGCCCCGGCCGCATAAGGATCAATGATCGAAGGATTGATAAAAGAATACCAATACAGGTTGCGCAGTACTTGCGTATCACAGCCTTTTCCATGGGCGGAAAAAGCGCTGCCCAGCAAACCCAGCAGCAGCAAAAAACTAAGGGGACGATATTTTTTTAAATACATTTTGCAGTTGCTTCGCGGTAATCTCATGAACAATTTGCGGTGTAAAATTAAAAATGGCGACCGATCGCTGAGGCGGAGCAGCAAGAAATTGCTGGACCAACACCATCGCCGAATCCAACTCTAGCGCCCCACAATGCTCTAAACGCAGCAAATCGCCCTGATACAGATAATACCCGTTAAGGTACGTACTTTTTTTAATCCGAAACCGGCTGGGCGCAATTTCTGAAAAACGTGGATCTCCACGCAAACTATCGTTTTGCAAACCATTGATCAAGCGTATCATTTCTCCATTGCGGAACAAAACACCCCAACTGAAGAAAGGTAGTGCTAGATCGTATTCCAAGGGATAACGCGGTAAATGCTCCAAATAACTCCGCGCTGCCGAGGTAGTAAAAATAGAGTTTTTTTCCTGCCAATCCTCCACTTCGCCTAAGTTGTACAACATCAACATGCCCCGCGCTACGGGTGGAATACCCGTTTGATCCGGGTAGCGCAGTTGATGCAAACGCAGGGTAGCCGAAAGCAACACCCCTTTTTTTTTCAATTGCGCACGCAAGAGTCCCAACAACTGAAAATACCGTTCACGCGTGCTGGGCGTCCAATCACAATCCACTTGAATTTCCCGATAAGTGGCGGAATCAAGGTGGTTGCTCAAAGACCAGATCTTGCGCTCGATTTTATTGGCCAAATCAGCTACGCTTTCTTCCTCCAAATGCTGTACCGCACGATTGGTAACAAAAATGGTTGGCGTTATTGTCCATGCCTGACTGATCTCACGAGCGCTGGAATCGGTTTCCAATTGCGCTAAAGGGACGACCTGTCCAATGGATTCATCCCAATCCACATCAAAAAATTTGAGGTACAGGCGTTTGATCCCGCTTTGTTGCAAATATTGCCGCTCCTCATCCGACAATTGAAAACGGGTACGCCAGTAATAAAAAGCGGGTTGTACGGTTGTAGAACTTGGCACGGTGGTACAATATCCCATTAGCCACAGGGCTCCAAAAATCAGTAGCCTGTTCCTCATTACACCAAACCCTCCCGGATCAAATCATGAATGTGGATGATGCCCAAGTATTTTCCTTCCTCGGCTACCACCAGTTGCATGATGTGGTGGTGGCGCATCAGTTCGAGGGCTTGTACGGCCATGGCATCTGGTTCAATGGTTTTGGGGCTGGCCGTCATGATATCCGCAGCACAGAGCTCCAGAAAGTTGCCGCCACGTTCCAACATGCGGCGCAGGTCGCCATCGGTGATGATCCCCAGCAATGTATGTTGTTCATCGATCACGACGGTTGCGCCCAGGCACTTGGACGTGATCTCCAGAATAGTGCGCTGAATAGAATCAGCAGGACTTATCGCCGGATGCGGGTTGTGGGTATAGAGGTTTTTTACCCGTAAGTACAACTGTTTGCCCAAAGAACCGCCTGGATGGTACTGGGCAAAATCTTGGGGCGTAAACCCACGCAAGGCTATCAGCGCGATGGCCAGCGCATCGCCCATGGCCGTTTGCGCGGTCGAGCTCGCAGTAGGCGCGAGGTTGTTAGGATCAGCTTCTTGTTCTACGGGAGTATGCAGGATCAGATTGGAATTTCGCCCTAGGTACGAAGCGCGGTTGCTTACCATGCCAACTAGGAGATTCCCCATGTTTTTCACCAACGGTACCAGCACGCGGATTTCTGAAGTTTCACCACTTTTTGACAAACAAATCACCACGTCGTTTGGGCGAATCATGCCTAGGTCGCCATGAATGGCATCGGCAGCGTGTAAAAATAGCGCTGGCGTACCCGTGGAATTAAGGGTCGCCACAATTTTTTGAGCGATGAGTGCGCTTTTCCCCACTCCCGTGACGACGACCCGCCCCCGACAATCAATAATTTCCCGAACCACAGCCACAAAATCTTCGTTGAGACTGGCTTTTAGAGCTTCCAGGGTGGCGATTTCAATGCCTACCGTACGTTGGCCGATCTCTAGAATTTGGGCGTTGGACAAAGCGGAAATTGAATCTATCATAAGCGATGGTATGATTTATTGGCCTGTTAATCAAGCCTTTTGAACAGGAATAATAGCGTCATAGTTACGCTAAAGTTCATCATGAATTAAATTTCAATGATTTTGAAAAAAAATTGTAGTTTCACACACTTTTAGAAAAAAAAGGATCCATTTTTTTTACAAAATGCTGTAAAAAAAAGGGATAAAGATACGAATAACACTAATTTTTGCTTATATTTAGTATTTCAGGAACGTTATTGATTTGATCAGAACTTTATCTGAAACGGCACGTAAAATTACGGCAAAACTTAGACTAAAGCACTATCGTGTTATGATGGTGAGAAATGAAACTATCCAAGAAGGCCTTCAAAGGTTCTTCGGCTTTGACAAGTTTAAAGGCAATCAAGAAGAAATCATCCAAAGTGTATTGGATGGTAAGGACACATTTGTGATTATGCCAACGGGCGGAGGTAAATCCCTGTGCTACCAATTGCCAGCGTTGATGATGGAAGGAACGGCCATCGTTATTTCTCCGCTGATTGCTTTGATGAAAAATCAAGTTGACTCCATTCGCGGCTATAGCCAAAGCGATAATGTTGCCCACTTCCTCAATTCATCCTTGACCAAGGCACAAATGAAACTCGTACGGCAGGACATTGCCGACGGGCATACCAAACTTTTGTACATCGCTCCAGAAACACTTACCAAAGACGAAAATATCGAGTTTTTCCGTACGGTCAATGTTTCTTTTGTGGCTGTTGACGAAGCGCATTGTATCTCTGAATGGGGACACGATTTCCGTCCAGAATACCGCCGCATCCGCGCCATGTTGGATTCGATTGCCAAAGAAGTGCCAGTTATTGCGCTTACTGCTACCGCTACGCCTAAGGTTCAGACGGATATTCTGAAAAACTTAGGTATGCACGGTGACAACACCTATATATCGTCCTTCAACCGCGACAACCTCTACTACGAGGTACGCGCCAAAGGCAAGTTGGAACAGACGATAAAAAGCATCATCCAAATCATCAAAAGCCTTTCCGGGCAATCAGGCATCATCTATGTACAAAGCCGAAAATCGGCTGAAGACATCGCCAAAGCATTGCAAGTAAATGACATCAAAGCCTCGCCTTACCACGCTGGTCTGGATGCCAAAACCCGCAGCAAGACGCAAGATGATTTCCTCATGGAGGAGGTAGATGTGATCGTAGCCACCATCGCCTTTGGGATGGGCATCGACAAACCGGATGTGCGTTTTGTGATCCACTATGACATGCCCAAAAGCATCGAAAACTACTACCAAGAAACGGGTCGTGGCGGTCGGGATGGTTTGGAAGGCCGTTGTATTGCCTTTTT
This sequence comes from Chitinophagales bacterium, assembly GCA_038240665.1. GTDB lineage: Bacteria > Bacteroidota > Bacteroidia > Chitinophagales > Saprospiraceae > Haliscomenobacter. The sequence continues at coordinate 50,411 of JBBRGN010000003.1, forward strand.
TGCCTACAAAGACATGCTCAAACTGGAGAAATTTCTGCGCGACAAACCAGTAGCAGAGCGAGAAATGGGCACCCAATTGATGCAAGAAGTGTTGGCTTATGCCGAAACAACTTCGTGTAGGCGCAAGTTTTTGCTCCATTATTTTGGCGAAGAGTATGACATTGAACGTTGCAACAAAAAGTGCGACAACTGCCGTCACCCCAAAGCTAAAATTGAGGTAACGCAAGATATGAAACACGCCTTGAAGGCCATCGACGAGCTGGATGAAAACTTTGGCATGAAGATCCTTACCGATTTCATCATGGGCGCTGATACCAAGGAGATCAAGGACTACGAATTCAACAAAAAAACGATGTACGGCATCGGGAAAACCCAAGATCACAATTTTTGGAGTTCCGTAATCCGTCACGCCATACTCAACGACCTAGCCTACAAAGACGTAGAAACCTACGGTCTGCTTAAGTTATCGGAAAAAGGCAGGGCGTTCATCACCCATCCTTTCTCGATTCAAATCCCGCTCAACCACGATTTCAATCAGGATTCGCTAGAAGCTCACGAAGAATCTAACCGTACTGCTGTGCTTGACGAGCCCTTGATGAAGTTACTCAAGGATTTGCGCCGCAGCGAAGCACGCAAACACAAGATTCCGCCTTACGTTATTTTTCAGGATCCTTCGCTTGAAGACATGGCCACTCAGTACCCCATTAGCATGGAGGACATGGTCAATGTTTCGGGCGTCAGCAAAGGAAAGGCCTTGCGCTATGCCAAGCCTTTTATCGCTATGATTCAGAAATACGTTGAAGACAATGAAATCATCCGCCCTACGGATTTTATTGTCAAGCAGATTGCCAATAAATCAAAAACCAAGGTCAGCATCATCCAGTCCATCGACCGGAAAATGCCGCTGGAGGATATCGCTGATTCCAACAACATCAGCTCCGATGAATTGATGGATGAATTGTACGCCATTGTTTCTTCTGGCACCAAAGTCAACATTGACTACTACCTAGAAGAACAGGTGGATGAAGGTACCCGCGAAATGATTTACGATTACTTCATGGGCGTTGAAAACGATGAGATTGAAGCCGCCTTTAATGAACTCCATGAGGAAGACATCACCATGGAGGAAATCATGCTGGTGCGTATCAAATTTTTATCTGATTACGCCAACTGATCCGCCGGCTTATGATAATATTGGTACTCAATGGACCCAATTTGAATTTACTAGGCGTACGGGAGCCGGAGGTATACGGTCGACAGACTTTTGAGGATTATTTTGCGCAACTGCAAGCTTTGTTTCCAGCTCTTGAATTGCACTATTTTCAAAGCAATCACGAAGGCGCCCTCCTAGATAAGTTGCACGAAGTTGGGTTGAGTTTTGATGGCATTGTGCTGAATGCAGGGGCTTATACCCATACTTCGATTGCTATTGCTGATGCCATTGGCGGCATTACCACCCCAGTGATCGAGGTCCATATTTCCAATATTCATGCGCGGGAGGCCTTTCGCCATCATTCTTACATGGCGGCCAGATGCGCGGGCAGCATTGTAGGGCTTGGACTTGATGGGTACCGCTTGGCAATTGAATATTTTTTGCAGAAAAACTTGCTAAAATAGCGCCTTAAGGCGTCACATCAATAGCCCTCAAGTTTTTTTTCTTACCCAAGCGAATGGTGCGGTGGCGAAACATCTTGGGCAATATCAAACCGATCACTGTAGAGCTGGCCGTCACGATGGCATCTGACAGTTTGTAATTGGTATTGGGTTTATTGTCCGTATAGTTTCCGATTAGCGAAAGGATCGACCAACTCAAACCAAACGACAGGATTCCTCGCCCCACTGCGCGCGACCACCGTTTATCATAGCGCAATGCCGTGATGTCTTTTACATAAATCGAGCGTGTAGGCAATACCAGCAGGCCATTTTCGGCGTCGATGTCGATGATTTCGGCCGTTGTCCAGCCCTGTCCTTCCTTTAATTGGTAAGTGATCATCGAGCCAATGGCAATGCGTTTGTTGATGGGATTTCCAGCACGCTCTAGTGCGAGAAATTTTTGCGCCATTAGCCCAGTTGAAGAAAGTAGTAAAAAAAAGCAAAGCAAAAGTATCAGTGATCGCATGGTTTCTAAATTTAAAAGATGGTCAATTCCGCATTGAATCTAAACAAATTTGTGCGGAAAGTAGATGGGAATGATTCCACAATAGGTATGAATTTTTTTTACAGCCTACCTGGATTGGAGCATTGCTAAAAGGATAGCCTAAATAGCGTATGGGTTGGCTGAGGAACCACCCATTAAGGATGAGTTTGAGCTAAAATCTTGCCCAATCGACGCAGCGCGCGCTCCATACTTTGCGCAATTTCAGTGTAAGGAAGCTTTTCTGTAGCCGTATACAAGGCCATCAGCGCATAACCAGGTTTTTCCACATCCAAACGCTGGTGCAACAAATGTTTCTGTAGTCGATAAGCCTCGCGCACCTGCCGGCGCAGGCGGTTGCGATCAACCGCATGTGGAAATTTTTTTTTCGCCACGCTTACCGTGAATTGCACCTGAACTTCTTGTGTTTCGTCATCAATAGGTCGCCAAATCAAGCGCAAAGGATACTGACCAAAGGACTGTCCCTCCTTAAAAAGGCTCCCGATGATTTTTTGGCTTTTGAGCCGCTCCTCGCGTTTGAATCGGAAATCGGTCATATTTTGAAAATAATTGTGTTTTTGCTACAA
>JBBRGN010000004.1:0-51723 GCA_038240665.1 Chitinophagales bacterium
GGATCAATTAGTTGTATCTCATTTTCAAACGCAATAAATGAAAAAGATCCTTCAATGGGAAATGAAACAAGGCATTCTTCTTGATTTTCAACAAAAAAATCCGTGTAAAACCAGTTGTATTAGAACACGGAACCCAGGAATTAGACACGGATTGATTTGGATGATAAAGCCTTCCTACTTATCAAGATTTCCCCATCAAAAAATCCGTGTCCAATCGGTGTTATCCCTGTTCCATCAAAAAAAATCGCGGAACGCGATTCAAAAAATCCTTAAGCCCTCCGAATTTCACCAAGTGCAACAAAATATTATTTTTATCTTTAAGAAAACCTAAAATTTGAATCCTAATTCTCTGCTGCGAATTGCCTTCATTCCTCATTTATAACCCAAATTTTAGCATGAAAAACTTCCTTTTACTCCTTTTCTTATTCAACTTTTCTCAAGCTCAAGCTCAATTTTACAAGAAAGACCAGGGCTTTGCACATACCTTTTCTATAGTTGCTCGCGACGAAAAGACGGGCGAAATGGCCGTAGGCGTTCAGAGTCATTGGTTCAGTGTAGGTACTTCGGTTTCCTGGGCTGAGGCTGGCGTAGGCGCTGTAGCCACCCAATCTTTTACCAATAAATCCTTTGGAATCCGCGGATTAGCCTTGCTTAAAGCAGGAAAGACTGCACAAGAAGCGCTGGACATCCTACTTTCTGATGATCCGGGCAAAGAAGTTCGCCAAGTAGGAATAGTAGATGCCAAAGGCAATGTGGCCAATTTTACGGGCAAAAACTGTGTAGATTTTGCTGGACAATTGAAAGGTAAAGGTTACGCAGTACAGTCCAATATGATGCTAAACAATCAAGTTCCTTCCGCTATGGCCAAGGCCTACGATGCCAACGAAAAGCTACCGCTAGCAGAAAGGGTTTTGGCTGCATTGAAAGCTGCCCAAACCGTAGGCGGCGACATCCGTGGCAAGCAATCCGCAGTTTTGTTGTTGGTAAGTAGTAAAGCAAGCGGCCAGCCCTGGGATGAAAATCATTTGGTCGATTTACGGGTAGATGACCATCCTACACCGTTGGTTGAGCTGGAGCGTTTACTCGGCACCCATCGTGCTTACGAACACATGAACAACGGCGATTTGGCCACCGAAAAAAACGATATGAAACTGGCCATGGAAGAATATGGAGCTGCTATGAAAATGTTTCCTAAAAACCTGGAAATGCAGTATTGGACAGCCATCACCTTGGCCAACAATGGCGACATTCCTAAAGCGGCTAAAATGCTAAAAGCCATTTATGCCAAGGAACCAAATTGGCGAGAAATGACCAAACGCCTACCTAAACCGGGATTGTTGACGGTGAAGGAAAATAAATTGAAATTATTGACAGAGTAACTTTTCATCTTCAAAAATCGAAAACATGATTAAACCTATACTTGCGCTCATCGCAGTAGGCTTGCTTTTTGGATCAACCTATTTGCCAGTGGGTGATTCAGCTAAAAAAAACGCAGTCCCTTTTTCCAAAAATGTAGTCCCTATAGATCTTGCGGAACTGACGATTGCCAAAATTCATATGGCGTTCAAGAAAGGAAATTACACCAGTGAACAATTGGTAACTGCCTATCTTGAACGAATCGAGCAATACAACCATCAGATCAACGCCATCACCACCATTAATCCCAAAGCATTATTGATGGCCAAAGCATTGGACGAGGAATACAAAAAAACCGGTGTTCTGCGACCGCTTCATGGTATTCCTTTTATTGTAAAAGACAACATCAACACCCGAGGGCTTCCCACCACTGCTGGCGCACTAGCCTTGAAAAATTTTATTCCAGAATCTGATGCTTTTGTTATTCAAAAATTGATCAAAGCAGGTGCCATCATCATCGCCAAATCCAACATGGCGGAATGGGCTTTTACGCCCTGGAATTCGGTAAGTTCTACCCAAGGCGCTACCTTAAATCCTTACAATACCGAACATGTGCCCGCTGGCTCCAGTGGAGGCACTGGTGCTTCGGTAGCAGCTAATTTTGCAACCTTTGGATTGGGTACAGATACCGGGAACTCCATTCGTGGTCCTTCGTCACATTGTTCATTAGTCGGTTTCCGAACAACCCTGGGATTGATTAGCCGGGAAGGGATTGTACCCTTAAATCTAAAAACGGATGTTGTAGGCCCAATGTGCCGCAGCGTAGAAGACGCGGCCAGGGTACTTGAGGTCATGGTCGGAGTTGATCCCAATGACCCATTGACGAAGTATTCAACCGGAAAAGCATCAAGCCATTACACCCCATTTTTGAAAAAAACCGGATTGAAAGGTGCTAGAATTGGAGTGCTCCGCGAACTAAGCGAAGCCAATCCCGATCCCGAGGTAAAAGCCTTGTTTGACAAAGCAATCAAAGACCTGCGATCGCTGGGGGCGATAATTGTAGACCCGGTAACAGTACCAGATTTTGCCAATTTAAGAAAAGACCAGTGGTGTTCAGATTTTAGAGGCGATCTAGAAACTTATTTGGCTACCTATGTCAAAAGGGATACCTTAAAAACCGTGGAAGACATCATTCGTGTAGGCACAAAATTAAAATCAGTAGAAGACAGGATAAAATCCTCCATCACCAATTCGAATTCCAATTGTATGGATGCTTATACTGCCACCCGAAGAATAGCTTACCGAAAAGCCATCGAAGATCAGATGGATCAATTGAAATTGGATGCTATTGTATATCCTACTTGGAACAACAAACCGGCAAAAATCAGTACCTATACCGATGAGCTCAAAAGGGTGGAATACAAAGGCGACAACAGTCAAATCATTTCTCCACATACTGGTCAGCCTGCTTTTACGATTCCAATGGGTTTTTCATCAGGAAATTTACCGGCTGGCATCCAGTTTTTGGGTCGAATGTATGCCGAACCAACCTTGATTCGCTTGGTTTATGGATTTGAACAAGGTACCAAACACCGCGTAGCACCAACCTTAAAAAAATAACGCCTTGAAGAGAATAACCTTATTTTTTGCGCTGATGCTATTTTCAATTTTCTCCCTAACCGGACAAAAAAAGATCCCTGCCTTGCCTAAACTAGCCGACATAAAAACCGCCATGGATGATGCCATGAAGAACAGTGGTTTACCTGCCGCAGTAGCCATTGCTGTCAACAGCAAAAAACAGCAAATAATCTACAGTTCTGGCAAAGCGATCTGGAAAGAAACTGCTGAGGTGACCCCCAAGCATATTTTCCGGATCTATTCCATGACCAAGCTGATTACCAGCATCGCCGCTATGCAACTGGTGGAAAAAGGCTTCATCAAATTGGATGATGATCTTTCCCAATTGATGCCAGAAATGTCGAGTATTCCATTGTTGTGGGATGGAAAGTTAATACCAGCTAAGAATCCGATTACGCTTCGCCAGCTACTCACACATACTTCGGGCTTTGGTTACAATTCCACCGATCAGGAATTATCAAAATTTGACCGCAGCAATTGGGCCTACAAAGACTTACCCCGACGGTTTGAAAGTGGAACGCAATTTTTGTACGGAACCAGTACAGATTGGGTAGGTCGGTTGGTAGAGAAAGTATCAAAAATGAGTTTGGAAGATTACTTTAGAAAAAACATTAGCGGCCCCTTGAAAATGAACAGCACCTGGTTTAATGTCCCCGTGGCGCTTCAATCTTTGATCGTTTCGTATGGAAATCGGGGAAATGATGGCAAACAGTCCTTAAAAGAATCACCAGATCGAATCCCGGTTAAGCCAAGTACTGAATATAGCGGCAGCGGCGGTTTGTTTTCTTCTCCCGAAGATTATACACGTTTACTACAATGTATGCTCAACTACGGCACTGTGGGCAAAGTCAAAATTTTAAACCAGGAAACGGTTATAGAAATGACCAAAAACCAAATTGGGAATGTCTCTTTGCAAAATGCGGGAGATTTCTATTTCCCAGGATCTTGTTGTGATTTTCACCGGAGTGATTTGATTACGAAATCTTCCAAATGGGGTTTGGCTTGGCTAATTGACACCGAAAACCAAGCTTATGGCCGACAGGCAGGAACGGTTTTATGGGGCGGTTTGATGAATACTTATTTTTACATTGATTATAAGTCTGGAATTGCCGCTAGTATTTACACCCAACACCTTCCTTTCAATCATCCGGCAACCACCAATTTGTTTGAGCGTTTTTCGGAGTTGGTTTATTCAAAAAAGTGAAAAAACACTTTTCAAATTTTGCCTCCCCAAAAACATTCAACGGACTAAAAATGAATTGATGGATGTTTTTGGGGAGACTATAATTTGGATCAGAATCCTGGCAAAATCATCACTGCATTTTGCATCATGCGTGAAGGTCCACGCCAAAACATCCGGTATTGAGTATTGTCGGGCAAAAAAACAATCTTTCCTTGTCCAATATTCAATACAGCCGCAAACGCATTGCCAGCCAATAATTTGGCATTTTCTGGTGCAATATAACCTGCCGCCAATAACTTATCCGCGCTCAGATAACGACCTACCGTTTGTAAGTCGGCACTGGGAAGCAAAGCGGTATTGTCCAATTTTAAGGTATACACCTCTTTTTCCATGCCAAAAGCCAGAGGATGGGTAATGTCAAGCGTGCCATTTAAAGCCGTACCGGGAGTTCTTTTTTTGCCAAAATAATCCTCGCGATTGGCAAAAGTCACCAACTTAGCGCCTTCAGTGGTATCGCGTTTGGGTTCAACCAGTTTCACATCGGTAAATTTTGAACGGTTGCTGGTGAAAAAAGCGGAAGCACTTTCGGTAGCTACCACTACCCCACCCCGGCTGATCCAATCGCGTAAAATGGCCAATTGATCGGTTTTGAACAATTCACTGAGTCCATTTCCACCATCTGGTAAGATCAAAACATCGTAATCATTCAAATCAGCATTGCCGTAGCGATCGCCAAATTTGGGCAAAGCAGTCTGCTGTAGATTCACGCCTTTGATGCGCTGTATTGGCAATACAGTTTCATAATCAAACAAATAAGTAATCTGACCAGCAGTGGTAGAAGAAAAAGGCGGGTCGATCATCAAAGCCACCCGGGGTTGCTTGACTGGGCGGTTGCGGCTGGAGGCCAAGTCCATTCCTGTACGCATGCGACCTGAATTGAAACCCAGAATTTGTACCCCTGTAGCCGTAGCAATTTCTTGCAAGTCGTTGGCGACTGTAGTCCATTTGTCCATATTCCGTTCCAAAAGGAGGATCAAAGTACCCGCTCCATAAGTCGTTGTGCCATCGTTAAAGGGTTCGTGAGCAGCACGTACTTGATAGCCTTTGCGCCACAATTGGGCTAGCGCCTGTGGGGCGTTGCGTTGCTTCCAATCGATGATGTAAGCGTATTGAGCATTGGGGTTGGTAACGCCTGAGGCGGCTTTTGGTGCAGTAGTTACAAGCTTTGTAGCCACACTTGGCTTGGTATTGCTGGAATACCCTTCCAAGTTATAAGCCAAAATAGCTGACCAAGTCGCCATATCGTACATGACCGAGTCCTCAATTGCCAGCGAGCGCTCTAGAATGGTATTGATAAAAAGATGGCGCGCCTGCTGAGTGGAAACCACATAAGTGCCAGCTGGCAAGTTTTTGCGCATTAATTGACCCGTTTTATAATCTTTGGCATCTGCCACGGTAAAGTCTTGGATAGCCTGTTCCACTTTTACCCCATGACGCAGCAACATCGCAATGTTTTCATTGATGTAGGTGGAAGTCGAGGAAAGGTAATAAACTTGGGTTGGCACCTTACTTGTTGCCGGATTCCAAGCATTTTTGCTGTATTGAAACAACATTTCCCGCCGTTCAATGGATTTTTTAATGGTCGCCAAGGAAGTAGTATAATGGTCAAAAATACGTTGACGCAAAGTCAGCACATACCCATCATCCGTCTCCACGGCCCGACCGGCGCCAATACCTCCTTGTTCAACCAACATGGCAATAGCGCCCATCACGCTGGGATAACTTGATCCATATCCAGGATAGAAAAAATCAAATTGGTCACGGGTGAAATAGCTGATTTTGTGTTTGTCAAACTCGCGGATATTGGCCATTCCAAAGGTATCGCTCATCGCTTCATAAGTATCTGGCAAGATCTTGTTGCGCGGGGTAGTACCTGGCATGGTAAAGTAGTTGCTATTGTAACCTTGTTCGTGGTAATCAACGTGCGCTTGAGGCAGCCATTTTTGGTATTCTTGAATCAGGCCTCTTGTTTCAGGATGAACGCCCCATACCCAATCCCGGTTAACGTCAAACCAATAATGGTTTCCCCTGCCTCCTGGCCAAGGTTCGTAATGCTCATAATCGCGGGGTTCAAAACCCAATACGTTGCGCTGAGCAGATTTGTACCAATAGATGTAGCGATCACGACCATCCGGGTTGATGCAGATGTACAATACGATCACCGAGTTGTCCAATATTTTCAATGTCTCTTCGTCCGTAGCCGAAGCCAATCGGTAAGCAACTTGCATGGCTGCTTCAGTAGATGAAGTCTCATTGCCATGAATGTTGTAACTCATGGACACAAAAATGGGGTCATTCTTGGCAATCGGCGTATTGGGATCCAACAATTGTAAGTGCTTTTGCTGAATCGCTGGCAAATTTCGGTGGTTTTCCGGCGAAGTAATGATCAAGTTGATCAAAGGCCGGCCTTCATAAGTCTGGCCATATTGATTGATGGTCACCCGATCAGAAGCTGCATCAAGTGCCTTAAAGTAATTGACCGATTGAGCGTATAGTGTGTATTCTTGTCCCAATTTGTACCCCAAAAATTGTTCTGGAGAAGGTACTTTGGTATCGTAAGTCAATTGAGGATCAAGCGGAAAACGTTTTTCATCCACCAAGATAGGCTGAGCACTAAGTTGGATCAAACTCATAAAAAGGGCCAATCCAAATAGGAAGCCGGAGAAGATATTTTTTTTCATACAATCCGTTTTGCGGTCGGATAAAGCAAAGCCGACCTTTGTATAGTTATGGACCTCAAAGTATTTTTATCTACGCGCAATCAAAGTCGTTGGGTATACCACCAAGCTTTCGCAACCATCCTTTCCGACTGCAGCTACACCAAAAAGGTAGTTGTCGATGATTACATTATCCAAGGTGTAATCGGTAATGCTCTTATCAACATAGCGAAAATGCTGCCAATTGGGGGCGGTTGTCTCACGCCAATAGATTTTATACCTTATAAGATCGGGATCGGGAACCGCATCCCATTTCAATCGGGTTGAAGGCATCACGATGCCCCCAATTTGTACATTTTTGGGAGCTGGTGGTGCCCAAGCAAGTGCAGCCATCACCACAGCGTTGACGCCGGTTAGCTTGGCCGCGTAAGGAAAATTGACACCTTCGATGACGTCGCCATATTTTACGCCATCTTCGGTTCGCAAATCTTGATGCTGCCGGTTGTATTGTTCGTGGGTTTCCATGATGCGTACCCCAGCAAAACCGGCATCGTTGAATGGTTTGTGGTGACCGCCCCGGCCAAATCGATCCAAACGGTAGATCAATATGGCATCCAAGTTGGTACAGTATTGATCGGTAATTTTATCAATGTAGCGCGCCAATTGACGAGAAGGGCCATCTACCTCGCCTCCGTAAACGCGACGCCAGGTGCGTTCACGTTCATCTTCAGTAGGGGGCGTAGGTTCAGAAAAGACCCGAAAAGTGGTATTGTCTATCTCGCCATTGATCCCTTCAATGTTGCCTATCATGTCGTTATTGAGTACCCCGATGATGTCCCAGTTTTGGTCTTTGGCTACTTTGGCCATGTAAGTACCCCCCCAGAGCCCTTGCTCTTCTCCTGACAAACCCGTATAGATGATCGAAGTCGGAAATTTGTATTTTGAAAGCACCCGTGCCGTTTCCATTACCCCCGACATACCCGAGGCATTGTCGTTGGCGCCAGGTGAATCTTTATCGGCATCGCTCGCATCCGTTACCCGAGAGTCAATATCACCACTCATAATGACATAGCGATTGGGGTAGCGTGTACCCCTTTGAATCGCGATCACGTTTACAATGTTCACGTCTTTGGTGATACGTGGGCTTGAACCTGCTGGCAAAAAATTGCCCAAGTAAGCTACTTCTAAACAACCTGCGCAAGCGGTAGATATTTTTTCAAACTCCGACTTAATCCAGCGCCGAGCAGCGCCGATGCCCCGGGTAGAAGACACCGTGTCTGAAAAAGTATTTCGAGTACCAAAAGCCACCAGCTTTTTGATGTCTGTCTCCAAATGGATTGGTGATGGCGCCTTAGCAATATCATACAATCGATTATCAACTTGTGGAGGAACTCCATTTGTTTGACTGTTTAAGATAATCGTTTGCAAAAAAAGGATAAAAACTACCGTAAATTTCATCTGAATAAGGTTATATATAGATTAAATCATCAAATTAATTACAAAACAGGGACCCTTTAGCGTATGGCTCTGGGTGCGCATTTTAATAAAAAAATCAGCCTTGGCGTTGTTTTGGACTAAATACACTGAAAACGGAACGATAAATGCCCATCAATAGACATTTATCGTTACATGCTGAACTTTCTTAAATGGAGTTTACTAGCGTTTACTTTACTTCTACTATCAATTCTACTTCAACCGCGATGTTATTCGGGAGAGCAATCATCCCGACTGCCGAACGGGCATGTTTGCCTTTTTCGCCAAACACTTGTACCATAAAATCCGAGAAACCATTGATTACTTTGGGTTGGTCGGTAAAATTGGGTTCACAGTTTACCATGCCCAAAACTTTTACAATTCTTACTACCCGATCCAGGTTACCCAATTCCGCTTTGAGTACCGCCAACTGATTAATAGCGACTACTTTGGCAGCTTCGTATCCTTGTTCAATGCTCAGGTCTTTGCCTATTTTACCCGTGATATAGCCGTCTTTGGTCAATGGGCCTTTGCCCGCGAGAAAGATGAGATTACCGGTTCTTACCGCGTTGACGTAATTGGCTACCGGAGGAGAAGCAACAGGCAGTACAATGCCCATCGCTTTGAGTTTATCTTCTATCAAGGAAGTTTTTTGAGCAAAAATGGAACCCGACCATGCGGTTGTCCCAAGTAAAATTAGGAGCAAGTACTTTTTCATCAAATGGCATTTTTATGAGAAAATAAACCGAGTAAATCAGTCAGGGTATCTTTCAAATCTTTGCGATCAGTAATGAAGTCCAAGAATCCATGTTCCAACAAAAACTCGGCAGTTTGAAAGCCCTCAGGCAATTCTCGCTTAATGGTTTCTTTGATTACCCGCGGTCCGGCAAACCCAATCAATGCTTCTGGTTCTGAAAAATTGATATCCCCCAACATGGCAAAGGAAGCAGTAACGCCACCCGTAGTGGGATCGGTAAGCATAGAAAAATAAGGTACTCGATTTCTAGCCAATTGCGTCAATTTCGCGGAAGTTTTGGCCATCTGCATCAGGGAAAAAGCGGCCTCCATCATCCGGGCACCACCGGTCTTGGAAATGATCATAAACGGCGTTTTGGTGGCGACGCAATGGTCGATTGCTTTGGCTATACGCTCCCCCATTACCGAACCCATAGAACCCCCTATAAATTTGAAATCCATAGCGGCAATCACAATAGGATAACCATTGATTTTACCTTTGCCAACGGTAATGGCATCGGTCACTTTATTTTTTTTGTAGGCCTCTTCTAAGCGTTCTGGATAAGGTTTTAGGTCGGTAAATTGCAACATGTCTCTAGAGCGCAGCTCTTCAAACATGAGGTCAAATTCTTCATTGTCAAAAAGGAGTTCAAAATAATCATAAGAACCAATGCGGTTGTGGTAATTGCATTTTGGGCACTTGTAGAAGTTTTCCCGTAGTTCCTTGATCGTACTTGTTTCCTTACAACGCGGGCACTGGTGCCAAAGACCCTCTGGCGCTTCTTTCTTGTTGCGTGTGGCCGTTTGAATGCCGTCTTTTAATCGTTTGAACCAACCCATATTTGTGTGATTAGAATCTGGTATAGAACGTAAAGGTAAAAATAAATTCATACTCTACCGTGCGAGAGAAAACAAGATGCTCTTCATTGGGGTTCAATTCCCGGTCAAGAAAACCCTTGAATACTGATTAAACAAGGGTTTATCGTGGATCGCCTCCGTTTACATCCTATCTCAAACTGAAGTATACCGATGATTTTTAACCGTTTCGATGAATACTTTAACTGCATCCAAAGGGGTGTCAGGATACACCCCGTGACCTAAATTGGCGATGTGTTTGGGACCAAATTGCTGAAGCATTTGTTCTGTTTCTTTTTTTACCGTGCCCAAATCAGCGTATAGTAAACAAGGATCTAAATTGCCTTGCAATACTTTTTGATTGCCTACACGCAGGCGCGCTTCCGTAGGTGCGATGTTCCAATCCAATCCTAAAATCTGACAATCTAAATGGCTAAGTTCCTCCAGGGCAAACCAAGCGCCTTTGGAAAAAACAGTCATCGGTACTTCCGGAAAAGCTGTGCAAATACGGGCTATATAGGGTGTGGCAAACTCTCGGTATTGTTGAGGACTGAGAATCCCCGCCCAGGAATCAAACAGTTGCAACATGTCAGCACCATTTTCAACCTTCTTTTTTAGATAGGCGATGGTGGTTTCGGTGATTTTGTCTAGCAACTGCCGCGCAAGTTCGGGCTCGGTGTACAAATATTTTTTGGCTTTCGAGAAAGTCTTACTCCCCTGCCCTTCCACCATATAAGCAAGAATTGTCCATGGCGCTCCGGCAAAACCGATCAGGGGTGTGCGTCCGGCCAATGATTTTTTTGTAATCCGCAGGGCTTCGTAGACGTATTCCAATTCTGCCGCCGCTGCATCACCGCTGATCAAAGCATCAATATCGGCTTGGGTTTCGATGGTTTTAGGAAACAGAGGTCCTCTTTTTTCCACCATGTCATAGGTCAAACCCATGGCTTCAGGAATCACCAAGATGTCGGAAAAAATGATGGCAGCATCCACGCCTAAAGCATCAATGGGTTGCAAAGTTGCTTCGGCTGCTAGATCCGGGCGGAAGAGCAAAGCCTTGAAATCCGGCAAACTTTGGCGCAACGCGCGGTATTCAGGCAAAATTCGGCCAGCTTGACGCATCAACCAAACGGGCGGACGATCAGTCACCTCTCCCCTAGCGACCCGCAATATCAAATCATTTTTCAATTCCATTGGGCAATGATAGCCTTTTTTAAGAGCTTGATAAAAAAGGAATTGTCTTTTTTGTGTCGAAAAAAATTATAACCTCTTCAGGTGGTGAAAAAAATTCAAGACGTTAAGCTTAGTTTTTTTTATTTTAAAGTTAAAATTGATAAGATTTTTGCATCTGAGTAAATGAAAATTATGAAATAATAAATTATTCACAGCGTGATGTTCTCAATACCCGTCATTTTTTGACATTTTAGGAGATTTATTCTATTTTCGGCCACAAAAAATGCCATGAATACCGACAATTTACTAGGAGTTGGATCGCGTTTAAAACACCCCGCTTATGGTGATGGGGTTGTAATACGTTTACATGCTGTCGCCTATGAAGTTTGCTTTACCTTATACGGCATCAAGTTGGTGGGTAAAGAGTACGACAAATGGGAAATAGTGGAGCAAATTCCTGCTGAATCTATTGTAACGTATACCGATGCTGAAAAATCCTTGATCAAGATTTTAAGGAACCACCTCGATACCTTTGAAGAAGTTCCATTGGGCGATCGTTGGGTTGGGGGAACGCTACTGCTGCAACCTGCTGATTCCAACTTAAAGGCCAAAGACTTGCCCATTGAAGTTTTTTTTCACAAAATCGTGATGTTGCGGGATCGTTTGCGGGTATTGGAACAGCGCATCAATAGTAATTCAGCGCTTTCGGATATAGAAAAAGCGAATTTACAGCAATACATAACAAAAATTTACGGTAGTTTAACTACCTTCAATGTGTTATTTAAAGAAAAAGAGCACCAATTTGTAGGTGATAAAAGCTGAAGGATGAAGGGTTGGTCAATTTTATTCAACCTTTACCCCGTTCAACTGTATATATGCAAACTACTTTTACATGAAAAATGGTGTTTATTTCGGTTTTTTGATGGTATTGGTTTTAGGCCTTCAAGGGTGTATTGTTGCTGACAATCCTTATACCGCTCTTCCTCCTGGGGTTTGGCGTGCCGTACTCAAGTTGGTGGATCGCCCAGTTAGCCCTAATCCAAAAGGGAAGCCGCTCCCCGACAAGGTCAATCTGAAGTTTGAAGAAGTAAGCGATGGCGAGTTGCCTTTCAACTTTGAGGTGAAATATGTGAATAAAGACAGTTTCTACATTGAAATTATCAACGGCGAAGAACGGATTGTACTGGATCATATTTTCATTGGTCACGATAGAACCAGAGGTAAGGATACCATCTTTATTGACATCCCTGTTTTTGATTCCTACATCCATGGCGGATTTGAAGAAAACATCATTTCTGGCGAATGGGTAGTGCGCAGCAAAGAAAATTATCGCATTCCTTTTTTAGCTCACCATGGTCGGGAATACCGATTTACCACTTTAAAGAAAAAGCCAGTAACCGATGTAAGCGGTCGCTGGGAAGCCAAGTTTGGACTCAACGAGGAGGAGCCTTACCCTGCTATTGGCGAATTTAAGCAAAAGGGCAATTATTTGACCGGTACTTTCCTGACTGAAACGGGCGATTATCGCTTCCTCGAAGGAACTGTCCAAGGTAACAAGATGTATTTATCCTGTTTTGATGGCAGCCATGCTTTCCTTTTTGAAGCAAAAATCATGAACGATAGCACCATGATAGGCTCTTATCGTTCAGGTGCCAAATATCAAACTACTTGGGAGGCCAAACGCAATGAAAAAGCGCAATTGGGTGATCCTGAGAAGCTGACTTTCTTGAAACCGGGAGCCAGCACCTTCGATTTTTCATTTCCTGATGTTAATGGAAAAAAAATCAGTCCTCGGGATCCCGCCTATGATAATAAGGTGAAAATCATCCAAATCATGGGAACCTGGTGTCCCAATTGTCGGGATGAAACCAGTTTTTTGGTTGATTATTTAAAGAAAAACCCGAATCCAAATATACAAGTCATTGCCTTAGCATTTGAACGGTACCGCGATAGCGAAAAAGCCAATAATGCGATAAAACAATACCAGTCTTTTTTTGGAATGACTTACCCTATCTTGTTGGCGGGCAATTCCGATAAAGCAGAAGCATCAGCGGCATTACCGATGTTGAATGCAGTACTGTCTTACCCTACTATGTTGATTTTGGATCAAAAAAACATTGTTAGGAAGATCCATACAGGGTTTAGCGGGCCTGCAACCAACGAATACAAGCAATTTACTGAAGAATTTGACCGTTTCGTAAAAGAACTTTTAGCCGAGGTTAACGTACAACACCAATAACGTTTTAACCTTTGAATACCAAAACTAAATATGGGAAATAAGAAAATTGCCCTCGCCTACTCTATTGACAACTTACCGATAGCCGAGGCCATCGCCCAGGCGCTGGCGCCCAGCAACTACGCAGTTTTTCATTTTTATTGCAAAAAAAATGGAAAAGACGCGCCTTTAGCTGAACAACTTCGTGATTTTAACGGAACCATTTTGTTGTTGATCAGTGATAACTTTTTGAAGTCAGTACAATGTATGAACCGTGCACTACAACTGGTTCAGCAAAAAGGAACCCAAACGTTCCCAATTGTTATTGATGGGCGGATCAAGGATGAAACAACGCAGCAATATGTTCAGATACCTACCAAATTTGAACGCATTGGCGATATTATTCCCTACATCAATTATTGGCAAAACCAGTATTTAGATCTACGCAGCCAAAAACGCCGTATTGAAAGCGAAGATGATTTTGACAAGGAAGCGTTGAATGAACATTTGCGGGTTTTGCGCCAGGTTTCTAGCGAAGCCAGCGAGTTTTTACGGGTTTTGCGCAACATGAAATACATGCAATTTGATGATTTTATTGAAAATCATTTCCAGCCTCTATTTCAATTCCTAGAAGATGAAGAAGAATGGTCTTCATTTAAAGCCAAAACACCATTTTTAACAGTAGAAGTCAAAGAAGATTTCGTCCCCTCTGCAAGCGCAGAAGCTGAAACATTTGTTGAACACTTGCATGCCCATGAAGCCAATCATGCAACCACGAATGGGACTGAAAGCCTAGCAACTTCTATTGAAATACCAGTTGTTGCCGCCCATATTGCGGTGGAGTCAGCACCCCAAATCGTAGAACAACCTCTTTCCATAGAAGCACTTTCTTCCATTGGAAAAATAATTGAAGATCATTCATTAGCGCCTCCTGTCGAGACAAAAATGGAAACCGTTGCAGCCGCTCCTAGCGAATCCATTAGTGGTGCCCGAGTATCCACTATTGGACAAATTCAGCCTACCGAAGCTAAGCCAGCAACCATTTTGCCGCCATTAGACGAAGAATCTGAAGCAGAAGTCAAAGAAAAAATCGGCGATTTACTCCGGCAAGCCCGCGGAATGGTGAGTTCAGGACAAGTTGAGGGTGGACTCAATTTCATGAAATTGGCTACGCGCCAATACCCGGGACATGCTGAATTGTATTATGCTTATGGCTACCTTTTGGCCCAAAACACCAACGATTTGGATGCAGCAGCCAATCAGTTGGACATGGCCATCACCGTTAGCCCTCACCATGAGCCTTCTCATTTTCTGTTGGCGGAATTGGCGGAGTTGCGCAACGATTTTGCCAGCGCTCGTACTTATTATGAGCAAGTAGCAGCTACCGATCCAAGCTATCCCGATGTGTTTTACCGACTAGGTTTGTTGGTGAAAAATCATTTCCCTGCTGAAGGCAAACTAGCGGTAGATTATTTCAATCAAGCCGCACAGCAGGCGCCTCAAAATGCGGATGCTCAATATCAATATGGCATGCTGCTTAATGAGGTGGTAGGCGATTATCAAAAAGCGCGTGAATTCTTTTTTGCCACTCTCGCATTACAGCCCAAACACCCTTTTGCTCATTACGACCTTGCCATTTTATTCCATCAGGGGGGCGATTTACAAAATGCTTATGCAGAATATCAACAAGCTATTGCCATCAACCCGGAATTAAAAACGCCGGATAATGATTTGGCTTTCCAATTACCAGTAGCAGAAATTGTAACCCCCGCGGAACCGATAAATATAGAGTCGAATTTGGAAACTCCGGTTACAGCCGCTGTTACTGCTCCGCCAATTGTGATCTCTACACCTTCCATGATGATAGAAACCATTTCCACTCCGGCCTTAACGCCTATTATCGGAGGCGCTAATGAGCAAGACACCATTGAATTACTGCGACAAAATCTTTTGCGTTTAGAAGAAATGCTCTCCGCTAAAGCACAAGCTGAACCAGCAAAAGTTGACCCCCCAAAACCTGAGTCAAAAACCGTTTTCATTACCGGAGCAAGCACTGGAATTGGGAATGCTACAGCGCATCTTTTTGCTAGCCATGGTCACCGGGTAATTATTAACGGACGCAGGGTTGAGCACTTAACGGCTTTGGAGCAAGAGCTTAAAGAAAAATACAACAGCGCGGTGCTTGTTTTGCCTTTTGATGTTACCGACAATCAAGGCATGCAAAACGCCATTGCCCACCTTCCAGAAGAGTGGCACAACATCGACATTTTGATCAACAATGCTGGAAAAGCAAAGGGTTTTTCTGAAATCCAGGACGGCCTCTTGGAGCATTGGGAAGAAATGATTGATACCAACATCAAAGGATTACTTTACCTCACACGGGTGGTTTCCTCGTTTATGGTAGCTCAAGAAAAAGGACACATCATCAACATCGGATCGATAGCTGGGAAAGAAGCTTATGCCAATGGCAATGTTTACTGTGCTACTAAAGCAGCGGTGGATATGCTTACCAAGGCGATGCGATTGGATTTGCACAAATACAACATCCGCGTAAGTCAAGTTGCTCCTGGAGCAGTTGAAGAAACGGAGTTTTCTTTGGTGCGCTATGATGGGGATGCGGAAAAAGCAGCCAAAACTTACAACGATTTCATGCCGCTCAAAGCTTCAGATGTTGCTGATGTCATCTATTACATTGCCAATCAACCACAACATGTAAACATCCAAGATGTGTTGATTATGCCTACTCAGCAAGCTAGTGCAACTGTAATCAATCGAAGCGGCCGATAATTAATTCTCCGAATCGAATAACCAGTACAACAAAAGACAGTTTTTGGCAGCAATGCTAGACTGTCTTTTGTTGTACTGGTTATTTGAGTTGGTGGGAAAATACCGCTGCAATGATTCCAGTTGCTACTGCAGCATTTAATGATTCCGCGCCGCCGCCGGAGCCTGGTGCGATGGAAATAGGGTGCGTTATCAAAGCTCGATAGACGGGTGAAATACCGTTGCCCTCATTGCCGATAACGATTAAAGATGGGGTTAGAAAAGAGACACCAAACAATTCTGCGCCTTCCAATAAAGCGCCATATACCTGAAGCGCGGGCTGAATCGCCAATAAATCAGGTAAGCTGATCACTTGTACTTGCACCCTTAAAAAAGCGCCCATGGTAGCTTGAATTACTTTAGGATTGTACAAATCAGCTGATTCTGGGGTACAAAAAACTTGCCGAATGCCGAACCAATCAGCGATGCGTACAATAGATCCAAAGTTGCCTGGATCTTGAATCCCATCAAGATAAAGTGCGCAACCTAAAGGAACTAAAGGTATATTTGCGGCTAAAGGCATCTCTACTACGGCCAGTACTTTGTTGGGGGTTTTGAGTGCCGATATTTTATGAAGTTCCGTTTCGGTGATCGATTCAAACTGAATTGTAACTGGGATAGAAGACTGATAACGTTCTAGCCATTCCGGCAAGGCATAGATTTTTTCGACCTTAAGTTGATCCTGGTGCAATAGTTCGCCAACGATTTTCTCGCCTTCTGCTAGGAATTTGTTAAAATTGAGGCGGAATTTTTTAAAATGTAATGCAGAAATATCTTTTATTGCGTTTTTTGACAGTGCCATTACCTTGATCGTATTTACTAAAAATGTCTAAAAAAATTACCTGCCGCCTGTTGTTGTTTTATTTACTTGGCTTTTGGGTAAGCGCTTGTAATACTACTAAGTTAATCAATGATGACGACTTGTTGTTGAGAAAAAATACCATCAAAATTGGAAGCAAGGAAAGAATTGAAAACAAAAGCTTGATTGCTTTCGAGTTAACCGCTTTTTACAAGCAAAAACCCAATAACCGTTTGTTTTTCATACCGCGGGAGTGGTTCTACCTTACCAATGATGATCCAAGGGACACGACAAGGTTTGACAAATGGAAGCGAAATGTTTTAGGTGAAAAACCCGCCATTTTTGATGAAACAAAAGCCAAAGCCACCAACGAGGCCATTGCTTTATATTTCAAGTACAAAGGTTATTACAATTGTGAGACCTATTATGAGACCTATATCAAAAATCAAAAAGTTCGGGTCACCTATTATGCAAATCCTAAAAAACGTTTTTTGATCGATAGCGTTTTTTTTGAATCTCCTGATCGAAAAATAGACTCTCTGCTTCAAGTTACCAAAGAAAACACCTTTTTCAAACCTGGAGTAGGACTTGACGGTAAGCTCTACGATTATGAAAAGGAACGGGTTACCAAAGTATTGCGAAATCAAGGTTATGCTTTTTTCTCTTCTATTTCTTTCCCACCAATTGAAGTTGACACTTCGCGAAAATCGAAACACGCTAATATTTACTTTAAGGTGATCCCACCCAATGGCGACACCGTTCATCATGCTTATCGGGTAGGGAAGCTCGTCATCAGCATGAATTATTTTCCACGAACAGAAAATGATCCCATAAAACTTAAAGATACAATCATCAATCACGCGGTTTTTCGGGATGCGGTTTTCAATTTTTATGTCCACGCCAATACTGTTCTAGAATCCATTGCATTGAAACCGGATTCTATATTTAGGATCGAAGACTATGAGCGCACCAACCGACAATTGATTGGTTTAGGGGTCTTCAAATTTGTCCGTATGCGGCAGGAAACCAGCGCCAGCGCTCCTGATAAATTGGATGTAATTTTTGAATTGGCACCAAATCGTCGATTCACTTTAGGAATTGATTACGATGTCAATTTTACCAACCGCAGTACCAGTGCGGGGGCAACCAACCTGCTAGGGATGTCGATAACGCCCTCGATGCGCAACCGTAACCTCTTTCACAATGCGGAGTCTTTATTGACCCAATTACGGGCTGGAGCAGGTATAAACCCTTCTACCAACAATAAAAGTCGTTTTTGGAACACGGTTGATCTTGGATTTCAAAACGAACTTCGGATTCCCCGTTTTAGAGATTATTTGGGAATTTGGAAAGCTTATCGTCAGTTACCGATTGAAAAAAAACCTAAACTCAACGGCAGTGACTTTTATTCGTACCTCAGCAAAAATGCACCTACCCGAATCACAGCCAACTTCAACTTGATTTCGTACCGAGATTTTTTACAATATATTAACGTAAACGCAGCTTATGGATTTGATTTACAGAAAAATCAGCAACAGCGTTATATCATCAATCACCTGGGAATTGATTATTTAAAACCTGATTTTTACTCCCTCTTTCAACGACAGCGCTCCTCGTTGCAGAGTTTTTTAAGACGCAGTTTGAGCGAACAGCTTTTTGTCAGTATCCTGTTTCGGGAATTTAGCTACATCTATTCAGGTCGTCCCAACCGAGTTGGGGAGTCCATTTATACTGGGTTTAGCTTTGAAACAGCAGGTGGAGAATTGTTTGCTCTGAACCAAATTTACAATGCTTTTTCTAAAAAAAAGGATACCCTCAGTTTGGGAAAAATAAAGTTTTTTCAATATGTGCGTTTTGAAAGCGATTTGCGGTACAACCGCCAGTTTACACCAAAATCATCTTTTGCTACGCGTTTTATTGCAAGCATTGCTGCCCCTTTTGGGTACAGCACGGATGTACCGTATATCAAACAATCTTATGTAGGTGGCCCCAATAGCATCCGCGGATGGCGGGTCAGGGGTTTGGGTCCGGGCGGCTTTATTGACTCATTGGCCATCAATCGCGATTCCAACAGTGTCATTTTATCCCAAACGGGTAATCTTCGGTTGGAGTTCAACACCGAGTATCGGTTCAAAATTTACTCTCGTCTCAACGGCGCTATTTTTATTGACATGGGTAACGTTTGGACTTTGCGGGATGACCCAACCCGGCCAGGTTCACAGTTTTTATGGAGAAAACCACCAAACCGAGAAAGTTCTAACCCTAATTTAGGGCAGTTTGATCCTTTTTACAAACAAATAGCGATCGGAAGTGGTTTCGGGTTGCGATTGGATCTTACCTATTTTGTATTACGTACCGATTTTGGAATAAAACTACGCTATCCTTACCGCTGGAATGGTACCGATTTTTGGAATCCCCCCAGTAGATGGTTGAATGGCATCAACCTCAATTTGTTTTTGGGTTTGCCTTTTTAATCTTTTTTGCCCCCACCTTGGCTACTTCTTTAAAGAGTTCTTTACGACCATATTGGCTACAAATTGGACATTGGCTGGGTACATGTCCACGAGCAGGGCAATACTGGCGACCAAAAAAAATGATTTGTAAATGAAGGGCATTCCAGTGATCCCGGGGGAAAAGTTTTTTTAAATCGGCTTCGGTTTTTTCTACGTTTTTTCCATCACTTAATCCCCAACGATACGCCAAACGGTGAATATGGGTATCGACCGGGAAAGCAGGTACTCCAAAAGCTTGACTCATGACTACCGAGGCTGTTTTATGTCCTACCCCAGGAAGTGATTCCAGCGCTTCAAAATCCTGGGGCACTTCTCCTTCATATTTTTCGAGCAAAATATTTGACAAGTCCCAAATCGCTTGTGATTTTCGAGGCGACAACCCACAAGGACGGATGATCGACCGAATTTGATCCACTTCCAATTCAATCATGGCGACAGGATTATCCGCCAATCCAAACAAATGAGGGGTCACTTGATTAACGCGAACATCCGTACATTGAGCGGAAAGCAATACCGCCACCAAAAGCGTATAAGGATCTTTGTGATCTAAAGGGATCGGTGTTTCTGGATATAAATCGACCAAAATCAACCCGATGGCTGATGCTTTCTGTTTTTTCGAAAAGCGCGGCGGTTTAGGCGTATTCGAATTCTCCATAGGGGCTGCTGATCTTGATCACATTAATTGGGCTGTCTTCTACATATCCGATAACAGCAGCTTCGATGTGCAACGATCGAGCTAGCTCAAGTACTGAATCGGCCTGACTTGGCGGAAGATACACTTCCAGGCGTTGTCCCATATTGAACACTTGGTACATTTCTTTCCAAGATGCTCCCGATTCTTCCTGAATCAGTTTAAACAATGGAGGAACCGGTAACAGCTGGTCTTTAATGATTTTTTTGCCCGTAATAAATTTACCCACCTTCGTTTGTCCACCGCCCGTGCTGTGGATTAGCCCATGAATGTATGGGCGAAATTGCTCCAACAAAGGTTTTAAAAACGGCAAAAAAGTACGCGTTGGAGACAAAATCAATTTGCCAATTGTGAGGCTATGGCCATCAATTTCAATGGTATCAGTCAGTTTTTTTGTACCTGAATACACCAAACTTGCCGGCGTTTGCGGATCAAAGCTTTCAGGGTAGCGATCGGCGTATTCATGGCTTAACACATCATGACGAGCGGAAGTCAAGCCATTGCTACCCATTCCACCATTGTAGGCCGACTCATAACTCGATTGACCATAAGAAGCTAAGCCTACGATTACATCCCCGGCTTGAATGTTGTTTTCGATGACTTCACTGCGGCGCATGCGCGCAAAGGCAGTGTAACCAACGTCGATGGTACGTACAATATCTCCTACATCAGCCGTTTCGCCCCCGGTAAGGTGCACTTGTATTCCCATATCTCGTAGCTGATCGGTTAATTTTACCGTGGCGTTGATCAAAGTGCTAATGACTTCGCCAGAAATAAGATTTTTGTTGCGTCCGATGGTAGAGTTCAACAAAATATGATCAACGCAGCCAACACAAGCCATATCGTCGAGGTTCATAACGATGGCATCCTGAGCAATGCCTTCCCATACGCTGAGATCTCCCGTTTCCCGCCAGTAAAGGTAAGCAAGGCTGGTTTTGGTTCCTGCTGTATCGGCATGCATAAGGTTGCAGTAATCCGGATCCATGCCCGCAACATCGGGGATAATTTTACAAAAAGCATTGGGAAAAATTCCTTTATCGAGGTTTTTTATGGCCGCGTGTACCTCGTCTTTACTAGCAGATACCCCGCGTTGATCATATCGGTATTGTTCAGACATCGTTTTTCAACATTTTGAACACTAAGGTACGACAGAATTTAACACTATTGATTAGGTGCGTATCAAGTTGATTGCTATCTTTGTATATCATTATGTATTTTGCAAGAATACAAGCGCTTTTTTAACATTTACAAAGCACTCAATTTTGCACAAAAGTTAAAAGCGCTTTTGTCATTTTTCTTTACACCCCGCGCATTTTTATAGAAAAACAATTGCAAATTCCGGAAAAACGGATCCAATTGTACTCCCCTGAACCATTGGATTTTCAAACTCAAAGCTCGGACAGTGTTGAACACAAAAAAATTATTAGAGTCTACCCTCAGACTCAAAAATGCAAATTGGACTTGGATAGGTCTAGGATGTCTTGCCATTTTATTAGGCCTGATTCTTTTGGTTTTCCCCGAAAGTTCCCGCAATCTAAAAGCATCTTTATTGGGCGCTGGGCGACAACCCAAGTTTAGCGCGTTTCCGGTAGTAGTTCCTACTATAAAATATGGTTTTGCATTGGATACGTTTCAGGTTTTTGAAGGCACCATCCAACAAAATGATAACCTTTCCAAATTGCTGCTCCAACGGCATGTAAGCTATGCTGATATTGAAAAACTGGCTGCCAATGGTAAAGCCGTTTTTGATGTGCGCAATTTCAAAGCGGATGAGCCTTACCTTATCTTAGCAAAAGATTCCGCTCAATGCGCCGATTATTTGTTCTATGAACCCAATGTTTACGGGTATTATATCTTCCACCTTAAAGATTCTTTGTGGATTGAGCGTATAAATCGTCCGGTGGTTACTAAAATCAATGCCGTGAAGGTAAAAATAGAATCTTCACTCTGGGAATCTATGGAAAAAAATGGCGCTGATCCTGAAGTGATCAAAAACATGGAAGAAGCGTTAAAATATTCGATCGACTTCCATCACGTTCAAGCGGGTGATGAATTTAAGTTGGTTTATGATCAGAATTTTATCGCTGGCAAAAGCGTAGATCCGGGCAAGGTTCACGCTGCCTACTACAAAACCGAGAAAAAGGCCTATTACGCCTATTATTACGAGAGCAAACAATCCAAAGGATACTTTGACCAAGACGGTCGCCCTATGAAAAAAGGATTGCTCAAGTCTCCTGTAAAGTATTCTCACATCTCTTCCGGTTACAATCTTGCACGCTTGCATCCCATTTTGAATACTGTACGGCCGCATTTTGGTACCGACTATGCAGCTCCTTATGGCGCGCCCATCATGACAGTTGGCGATGGCGTAGTGGAAGAAGCAGGTTACAAGAGTGGAAACGGGAATTATGTAAAAATTCGTCACAACCACAATATCCAAACCCAGTACTTGCACATGTCGAGATTTGCGGGAGGGATGAGAAGAGGAACCAGGGTAGCACAAGGGCAAACAATTGGTTTTGTAGGATCAACGGGCTTGGCTACCGGGCCCCATGTTTGTTTCCGCTTTTGGATGAACGGCAAACAAGTGAACCACTTAAGATTCAGTTATCCGCCGCCTGATCCACTCCCAGCATCTGAAATGCCTGACTTCAATAAAGTTAAAAAAAGCTTAGAAGCTTATTTTGCGGAATTGGATGTAAAAAAGACAGAACCAACTATCCTTAAAAAAGAAGGCTCAGGCCATCCATAATGGTTTGTTAGATTCAAAAAAAATGCCCGGAAGACTGATTGTCTTTCGGGCATTTTTTTTGAAAATCGCCCCCTAATTCCAACTCTGCTTTTCAGGCATTTCTGCAATTATGGTAAAGGTATTCCCTTTGTTGTACATGACCTGTTGCCACAGGTTTTCTGGTTCAGATCTAAATAAGTAATTGGCGTCCATGTCTGCGAGCAGCCAAGAACCATAATCCATCTCGTCATTCAGTTGGCCTTCACCCCATCCTGTATATCCCAGAAAAAAGCGAACATTTTCAGGGACAACCATTTGCGCGGTAATGAGAAATTTAAGCTTTTCAAAATCACCTCCCCAGTACACACCATCGGCGATTTTGATGCTATCGTCAATCAAAGACCCCAAATTATGAATGAAGTGTATGGTATCCGTTTGTACTGGCCCGCCAAAATAAACTTCCGCTGCGAACTCGGGAAAATCCTCAATTAAACCATCAATACGTGTACTCATGGGGCGGTTCATGATAAACCCAACACTGCCTTCTTCGGTGTGTTCGCACAGAATGACTGCCGTTCTTTTGAAATTAGGATCCAACATAAACGGCTCAGCTAACAAAACCGTACCACTTTTTATTGCCTCCATATGATCTATTACAAGTTGCTGGTAGCGAATTTACGGTCAATTTTCTTTACAAACCCTTGTAGAATTTTTCCAGTTCCACCTACTTCAATAAATTCTATAACGCCGTCTTCAATCATGCGCAACATGGTCTGAGTCCATCGCACTGGCGCGGTCAACTGGTTGATCAAATTGACTTTAATAATTTCAGGATCGGTATGAGGCAAAGCGTCTACGTTTTGGTAAATCGGGCAGATGGGAACCAGCAGGTTTGTTTTCGCAATGGCAGCAGCCAATTCTTCCTTTGCTGGTTGCATCAACGGTGAATGGAATGCCCCACCAACCTGCAATACTATGGCGCGAGCAGCTCCAGCCTCTTGTGCTAAAGCAACTGCTTTTTCTACTCCGCTAAGTGTTCCTGAGATAACGATTTGGCCCGGGCAATTGTAGTTAGCGGCTACAACAATTTCTCCAGTTTGTGCGCAAATTTGTTCAACAACAGCGTCTTCTAGCCCAAGGATAGCGGCCATGGTGCTTTCTTGAAGCTCGCAAGCTTTCTGCATGGCCAGCGCACGGGCGTAAACCAACTGTAGCCCATCTTCAAAAGACATCGCATTTGCTGCAACCAATGCTGAAAATTCGCCCAAAGAGTGCCCGGCAACTGCACCAGGAACAAAACTGTCGCCAGCCATTTTCGTTTTGACGATAGAATGTAAAAAAACTGCGGGCTGGGTGATTTTTGTCTGTTTAAGATCTTCTTCTGTTCCATCAAACATAACCTCGGTAATCCGAAAACCCAAAATATCGTTAGCTTGATCAAGTAACCGACGCGCCTCAGCAGAATTTTCATAGAGGTCTTTGCCCATTCCTACAAATTGAGAAGCCTGACCAGGAAAAACATATGCTATCATGGTAAAAGTATTTGATTTTACAAAAGTACGAACTCAAAAGAATTTTGCTGAAGAATGCTGGTTTGAAGTACATTGAAGTCTACAATCCCAAACAAAGGAACAAATATATTTTCGATGCGCTTACTCAGCTGCACTTAAATTATTAATTTGTTGCTACTTTTAGAGTCAGCATGGCAATGGAATCTGTAATTAGAAAAACGATCAAACCAGGACAACGGTGGTACGATGTAGTCTTCACTACAGTTGGTGCTTACCATATTTTATTTTGGATGGTGGTGTTGTTGATCATGACGATCATTGAAAGCATCAATTCTAAGTACAGCTTTTGGTTTACCATAAGCAATGAAGTACTTAATGTCTTATTTTTTGGCATTATCGTTTACTTCAACCTCTTGTACCTCATCCCCAATTACCTTACAAAAAAGCGGTTTATGACCTATTCCGCGTTGTTGGTACTTTTTGCCATCATTATCACTCCCATCAAGTTGATGATTTTTCATCTCAAGTTTTCTGGCATTCCTAAGCTACAAGAAGGAGTACTTGATAGCCACTTTTACTATTTCATGCTCGCTTTTCTCATCGCGGTTACTTCTACCATCTATAAAATAGTAACCGACTGGGTCAGCTACCTCCGCGATAAACAAGAGCTGGAAACCCAAACAATGCAATCTGAGTTGCGTTTTCTAAAATCGCAAATCAATCCCCATTTCTTGTTCAACACCCTGAATAACCTGTACGCGCTGACTTTAAAAAAGTCGGATCAGGCCCCAGAAATTGTCATCAAGCTTTCTGAGATGATGCGCTACATGCTGTATGACTGCAACGAAAAAAGGGTTATGCTAAATAAAGAGGTTGCTTATCTCAACAATTACCTCGACTTGGAACGGCTCAGACAAGGAAAAACTTCCAGCATCAATTTCAGCGTAATTGGGCAAATTAGCGAGCAGACAATCGCCCCGCTGCTGTTTATCCCATTTTTGGAAAACAGTTTTAAGCATGGCCTAAATAATCAGATTACTCAAGGAGGTTATGTAAATATTCAGCTTGAAATCAAGGGAGATTGCGTACATTTCCACATTGAAAACAGCAAGCCAGAAAAGGTACCCCTCCCCGACCCCAGCAGGCGCAGCGGCGGTATTGGCTTGGTCAATGTACATAGAAGACTGAATTTGATGTATCCTGATAAATATGATTTAAAGATTGCCGATACCCCTAATACTTACGCGGTAGACTTGAAAATCGAATTAGATGACTAATTTTAAAATCTGCCTTCATGGTAAACGTGATTATTGTTGACGATGAACCACTAGCTCAAGATGTTTTAGAAACCTACGTCAGTAAGTTTCCGGAACTCAATCTGGTACGTAAATGTAGTAACGCATTGGAAGCCAATGAAGTACTTAAACATGAAGACATTGACCTTATGTTTCTGGACATTCAAATGCCTCAATTAACGGGAATTGATTTTCTTAAAACACTAACCAAGCCTCCCTTAGTCATTTTCACTACAGCCTACCCCAATTATGCACTTGAAGGGTTTGAGCTTAATGCATTGGATTATCTCCTTAAGCCCATTTCCTTAGAGCGCTTTATCAAGGCCGTAAATAAAGCCATTGAACAGGTAGAGTTGCTTAAAAAAGATAAACCGGTAACTGCGGTAGCCAAGTCGGGTTCTGATGCCGAAGCAGAAGTGGACTACATCTTTGTCAAGGCTGATAAGAAGTTGGTAAAAGTCAATTACAACGACATCATCTATATTGAGGGGCTTAAGGATTATGTCATCATCCGCATGGAAGCCCAAAGGGTCATCACCCTGCAAACCATGAAAAGCTTGGAAGACAAATTGCCATCGACAAGATTTAAACGCATCCATCGATCCTATATCATTAATGTGGCCAAAATCAATGCCATCGTGGGAAACATGGTAGAAGTGATGGAAAAAAACGTCCCCAAACATTTGCCCATTGGCAAAAATTACCGCGATGAATTAAATAACATGATTGATAAAAATCGATTGTAGTGTAGTAGTCACCATAAGTCTCAGAATACCTCTATTTCTCTCCTTCAAGGGGGTCCACATGCGACTTGTGGTTACCTCCTAGATGATTTTTGGGCAAAAAAAAAGCCGCAAACTTGCGTTAGCGGCTGGTACAATAATTATAATCCCATGAACATATCCAAAAAAAATGATTTAAGTCTTGAGTGAAAAAAAGTGCGAGTCGTCCTTGGAGGGAACCAGGACGACCCACTACTGACAAATTATAATCCCATGAACATAACTCTTGTTGGAAACTGGTAGATACGCCTGGCGAATTTTTTACGATCAGCCAGGCGTATTTTGTTTTTCTTTAAGTTGGAGCACCTATCCCTTCTTTTGTTTTCTCATCTAAATACGCTTACCCCACGAACCAAGCTTAAAGATCTACCAATTTTTAGCTAATTCTTTCAAATACATGAACCTAACTTTCTAAGTACAATACAAAGATGAAAGAATTTTAAAGCTCTTCCAAAAACAAAAATTAGTGATTGTGAAAAATTATGCAGCCTTTATTATGAAAAAAATCCTTTATTTAAACAGAGTTTTTCCTGCTACCTTGTGAAAAAATAATCAATAATTCATATCAATCTATCTTAAAAAAAACTTTAAATCGTCTTTAATTTTTCAAATTACAGGCTTAAAAGGATACCCAAAACCCTAAAATAAAAAAAAGTCGCACATCCAAATGTGCGACTCACTACTAGCAATGATTATAATTCCACGAAAATAAAAGCAATTAATGTTCTTGACTGAAGATGTAGTTAAATAAAATCCTGAATGGGCCTCATAGAAATCAATATTATTAAAAATTTAACACTAAACGAAACCCATTCAGAAAATATTACGTATTCGTCAATTTATTATTTTAAAACTTCAAATTTCTGGTTGAATTGTCCGGCATCGGTTTGCAATTTCAAAAAGTACATACCATTTGCCAATTCATGCACATCAACATCAAGGTTGCTGTTGTCGTTACCGGTAGCTTCGTAGACCAATTTTCCGGCAACGCTGTAAACTTGTACCCGCTTAATGAGTCGACCCACTGGAGCATCTACCCGCAATAAGTTGAACGCTGGATTGGGGTACACCCTAAAGTCATTGTCAGCTGGCGTCAAAGCCACTTGCTTAACTGGATTAGGATTTACCGTGGTTGGTGCTTTAATTTTTACACGTAGCGGAGCTACTCGAATATTAAAGGCATTGCCATGACCATCGTAGCCGATCGCTGAGCCACCCCCTAATTCGATGTAGCGGTCTTCTTGTTTGCCATCTGTAATGCTGATGCCCTCTAGTGCATCTATTACAACTCCTTTTCCCCGAGCAACTTTTCCCTTACCTGACACTGCCATCTGGTTGGTACGGGTAAAACCTGCCTCCAAGAGTCCTTTGAGGTTATTGCGTGCCATACTTACGACTGGCGAATTATAAGCCATCCAACTGTTGTCGAAAAATTTGATTTGGAAACTTTCCGGTTTAAAAAAGGAAGGATTATAAGGCAATGTAAAAGTAAATCCATACAAATCAATGACCGGATTTTTATCGGTACCCAATACCAAGTCGAAATTAAGCGTATCTCCAGGTGATATATGATCAAAATCAGCCTGTAATTGAATTTCGAAGTTATAATAAGGCAATGCCACCGGGGTTAATGAATGAGTGTTGCCATAAAACTTGCTGATCGATAAAGTGTCTTGGGCGGTAATAAAACTATCGCCATCGGTATCTAAGTGCTTAAGATCCACCGACTTGCTGGTGTAAGGATTATCCCAATCGCTGCCATACTGCCCATACCACTGATTGGTATCAATGTCGCTTCTTGGATTGCCTACAAAGCCCATGTTTAAACCCAATGGCAACAAATCTTGCATGTTAACCTGACCATCTAGATTGGTATCACCCATCCAAACGCAATCACTGATACATGAAGGCTGGCTACCATTACCTACATTAAGGATATTGACTTCAATTTTTACGTTTTTTCTCAATCGACAATTGCGGTCGTCTCCTGATAAACAGTATGTCAATTCAAATTGATCTTGTCCAGTTATGCCAGGATTGGGCAAATAAAGGATCAGATTATAGCCTTTTATGGCTTGACCATAAAGAGTAGTATCTACCACTCCGGGTAAGAAAATTGCGCGGCCTAATTTTCCTTGGCTTTGAATTTGAAAGCTATAATTCTGGATTGGCGCACTATAAGCAATAACCAAAGGAGTTGATTTTGCCGTATTGAGGCTGAATTTAGTCTGAGATGGCTCGTAGGAGTTTACATAAACATAAACCGATGCCACTTCGCCCTTACCACCACAACCTGGAGGATAGCTGGTATAAGTAAAAACGTCTACACCAATAAAACCTTTTGGTGCTTGGTAAGTATAGATGCCTTTGTTATCTGAATCAGCGATCAGCTTGCCATATTTAGGTTGGGTATAAGACAAACAACCCGCTCCATAAGTATAGCGATCATTGACCAAAACATCAATCTCTACATTGGTTCCAGGTGTTACGTCAGCCTTATCATCAAAAGCAAATTTATTGCGAACGTAGTTGATTACGTTAACTGCAAATACTTTCGTTACCCCATTGCGGGTAAAACGCAGGTAATCCTTACCCACAAAACCTGGATTAGGCAAATAAACGGGAACATCTAAGCTGCCATTAAAAGATCCATTTTTGGGGTTCACAACCAACGTATAGACATCCGGAATCAACAATTGTAAAGATTCGTCTTTAAGCGTAAATACATCAAAGGTGTCAATTTTAGTACGATCATCTCGGTCTACCACGACGCTAACCGAAGCTTGATCACAAGTACCTAATTTATCGCAAACCGTGTAGTTGAGCGAGGCTGTACCATAAAAACCAGGACTTGGCTGAAACTGAATGGTAGGGCTGCCCATTGGGAATGATGCAGAACAATTATTGACGGTGGTTATTTTTACGATGTGCAGTCCACCCGCATCAGAGCGGTCGTTTTGTAGCACATTGAGATTCAAAACGGGAGAATTGGTGGTCGCAAAAAACAAATCCGGCTCGGCATTTACTTCTGATGACTTTACGGTTACCGTCACTTGCCATTCTTCATAACAAGTAGTTCCAGAACAGATTTTGCGGTTGTAATAAAACGTATCTAAACCAATAAAGCCTGGATTAGGTTTGTAGATTAAAACGTAGGTGGTATTGTTGTTGTTTGGGCTGGTCAAGGTACGATCAAGAGTAACCTTCCCATTTTTTGGCGGCATTTGGGTTATAATACCCGCTGGTCGCATGGCGCTTTCAAAGTAGTATTCTTGCTGCCCATCCTTTAGAACGGACATAGTCGCCTTTAAATACTGACCCGAAAGAAAGAGAGGAAAAAAAAGAAACAGCGATATTCGAAATAGCGCAAAAAGAAGGGTCTTTTGTACAGTTACATTCATGGTTCGTGGATTTACTTCATTGCTTATAATCTGCTAGGATACTACGCAGGCAAAGATAATAGGATTCCACGGGAAAAGCTAAAAAAAGTTGCAAATTGTTTCCAAATTTACAGCGTGATTTTCACTTTTTTTTTAGTGTCAAAAAAGTTTTCTCTAATGCGGCAAAGCAAAGTTTTTCAGATTCTGGAGCATTTTAACAAAATCGAGCAAAATCGCTTCCGAAAGTACTTGCTTTCTCCTTATTTTAATAAGAACGAGACCATCGTCGACTTGTTTGAACTCATGATGGATGAACTTAATGCAACCAACTCTAAAGAATGGCCGCGTGAAACCATCTGGAAAAAACTAAACTTGGATGCTACTTATGATGACGTGAGGATGCGCAAATACTACTCGGATCTACTCAAACATTTGGAGGACTACCTCATTTTACAAGAGATCGAAGACAGTCCAGTGATCCGCAACATTCACTTGTTACAAGCCATCAAAAGAAAAAAAATTCAAAAACTTCTCAACTCCACGCGTAAAAACATGCAGAGTGTATCTGATAAAATTGTCTATCGGGACACCACCTATTTTTTAGGCCAGTACTTGTTAGAATACTATTACGATGAGATGTTAACCGATATTCGAGACATCAAAGAAGAAAAGACAAACCTGGAGGTCATTTCCAAAAATATCGACTATTTTTATATTGGAGAAAAATTGCGAATATATTGTGAAGTACTTGCCAAAAAGAAGCTGACCGCGCATGAATATGATATTAAACTGGTGGAAGAAGTAATCAAAATTGCCAATCAACCAGAGTTCAATCAGTTACCATTCATCGCTATTTATCTTAATGTCTACAACATTTACACCTACCCAGAACAGCCTGAATATTATTTTTCACTTAAAAAATTACTGGATCAATACTCCTATTTTTTTCCAAAAGATGAAGAAAAAAACTTATACGATTGGGCTCAAAATTATTGTATTTCCCAAATCAATCAAGGCAATGGCCAATTTCTTAGCGAGCTATTTTCTTTGTATCAAGATATTTTGAAAAAAGAATTTTTGACCGCTACCGGAAAACTGGACTCTTTGGAATTTAGAAACATTGTTTCTGCAGGCCTACGTTTAGGGGAGTATGAATGGGTTGATAAGTTTATTCACCAGTATAATTCCTACCTCCCTGATAACACCAGAGAAAATACTTTTTCTTTTAGCTTATCGTCGCTATATTTCTATCAAAAAAAATATGGAGAAGTAATCAGAATTTTACAATCTATTGAATACGATGATCTTATCTACAACATAAACTCCAAAACAACGCTGGTAATGACTTATTATGAAACTGGTGAATACGAACCACTTTATTCCCTTTTGGAAAGCTTCCGGGTCTACCTAAACCGCTCTAAAGAAATTCCAAGCGAACGAAAAACCAACTTTAAAAACTTCATCAAATTTTCTAAAAAGCTTCTTTCCATCCCAAAAGGTGATAAAAAAGCACTGCAACTCCTCAAAGCGGATGTAGAGCATACCAAAGGCATCCCTTCCCGTGCCTGGCTGCTAGAAAAAATCAGCGAAATGAGCTAATCCTGACTTTACCACAACTTTGCTTCCATCCACACCGGCTGATGATCTGAATCTCTAAACTGTTGATCAATGCATTTGACACTGGTGACCTGTACATTAGGGGATACCAAAAAGAAATCCAGTAAGGTTACAAATGTTTCTCCTTTAACATAGGCTTGGCTATTGGCGCGGTTACTCGGCAAGGTGGGATCATATATCCACCGCCAATCTTCAGGAAGAAATGCTGAATCAATGCCTTGGGTGGTATAATCTGAAGGCGTTTTCCCCTTAATAAATCGATCCACGGGAAAAAAAGGCGGGCCAGTATTCCAATCCCCGCCTGCAATTACGTAATTACCTTTTTGATATTCTTGCAACAACATAGTCTTAAGGAATGCCATCTGTAGTTTTTTGATCGTGCCTTCACCATCAAAAGCTTCGTTGTGGATGTTGATCACGATCAATTTTTTGCCATTTTTCAGGTTAAACCGGGTTACACCTAAGCAGCGATCCAACATAAACAAACGGGTAGGCCAAGGGAACTTACCGGGCAGTTGCCAGCGCTCTGTAGCATAGGGCTGGTATTTTGAAATGGTCGCCAAGCCACTGTTGACTTCTCCAAAGGCACGCCAAGGCTCCAACAAAGGGGCAGGAACGCGTTTTACAACAAAATTGGGGAAGTAGGCTGCGAATTGTCCTTTAGCATGCTGCATCAAAGCCTCGTACTGATTGAGGTAATAGCTGCGCTTGGAGGAGGAATCAACTTCTTGAAACAAATAAATATCAGCTTTCCAGCGCTCTGGAGCGCTCGAGGTTCCCTTAAAGTATTTTTCTACCAGCGGTTTGGAAGAGCGAACCATCATTTTTCCGGCATACAAGGTGCTGCGGTTGTAAAAAAAAGTGGCTTCCGCACCCAGACCTCCATAACCCAAATTCCAAGTCATCAGGGAAATGACACTATCGGCAATTTCTTGTTGATCCGATTTTTGTGATGGCTTGATCTTTAAAAATACTTCAGGTTGGTAATCCGTCAGTGTCCCATACACCAATATGACGCCAAAGTAAAGGGCAAACATGCTGAGCAGCCATAAAAAGTAGAGTATCGGTTTTTTCATTGTTCTTGTTTAAAAAAATTGTATCAACCCAACATATCGCTCATCCCAAAAAAACCTTTTTTGCCCACTATCCATTGTGCGGCTTGAATAGCGCCATTGGCAAATCCATCGCGGGAATGCGCTGTATGAGAAATGATCAAGCTATCTACTTCCGAATCATATTGAATTTCATGGGTTCCCGGAGCTGGATCTTGGCGTATCGATAAAATACCCAATTCCATGGCGTTCCCATCCAAGTGATTGACCCAGGAAGATTTACGTTCAATTTCTGCCAGAATTCCTTCGGCTAAGGTGATGGCTGTACCGCTGGGAGCGTCTAATTTTTGCGTGTGGTGTGTTTCCGTCATTCGAACGTTGTACTCCTCTTGCTTGTTCATCAACTTAGCCAAATAGCGATTTAAGGCAAAAAATATGTTGACCCCGATGCTGTAGTTGGATGCCCAAAACAGGGAACCATTCCATTGGGTACAGCGGGTTTTTGCCTCCTCTAATCTACTCAACCATCCTGTAGTACCGACAACGATAGGTACGCCTGCTTCCAAACATTTTACAATGTTGTCAAAAGCGTATTCTGGTCGGGTAAATTCAATGGCTACATCGGCCTTGCGCAAATTTTCAGCTGTAAATTCATGCGCATTGTCCACATCTAGGCGCAATACGATCTCGTGACCCGCTTGCGTCGCCAAGCGATCGATGGTTTTTCCCATTTTTCCGTATCCAATCAGGGCTATTTTCATGCTTATTTATTGTAAAAGCTGGTTATCAAAAAAAGGAGCAACTACCCTTCATTGTCCTCCATCAATTTCTTCATTTCATAGAGTTTCATCATACAGTCAATGGGTGTAAGGCTGTTTAGGTCAAGGTTTTTCAATATTTCCTTGAGCTTGCCAACCGTAGGGTCAACGGTTTCAAAAATGCTCAACTGGATAGATTCTGTAGCGATGGCTTGGGTTTTGGGCGACTGGATTTGCGGATGATCACTGCCATTGCCTTCCATCTCAATGTGTTTTTGCTCCAATTGCGCCAAGATATGATTGGCACGATCAACGATCACTTTCGGCATTCCCGCCATTTTTGCGACATGGATGCCAAAACTGTGTTGACTGCCTCCAGGGGTAAGTTTGCGCAAAAAAATGACTTTTTGGCCTATTTCCTGGGTAGCAACATGGTAATTTTTGATCCTCGGGAATTTTTCAGCCAATTCATTCAACTCGTGGTAATGGGTAGCAAAAAGCGTTTTGCAATGCGCTAGCGGATTGGAGTGTAGAAATTCGGCGATCGACCAAGCAATGGAAATCCCATCATAGGTGCTCGTTCCTCGTCCAATTTCATCCAACAAGATCAAACTACGGTGCGAAATGTTGTTCATAATGCTGGCCGTCTCGTTCATTTCCACCATAAACGTAGATTCCCCCGAAGAAATATTGTCTGAAGCGCCCACTCGGGTAAAAACTTTGTCGACAATCCCCAATTGAGCAGAAACTGCCGGGACATAAGATCCCATCTGAGCCATCAAACAAATCAAGGCCGTCTGCCGCAATAAGGCGGATTTACCGGCCATGTTGGGTCCAGTTATCAGGATGATTTGTTGGGTATCGTTGTCCAAAAAGACATCATTGGGCACGTATTTTTCACCCAACGGCAATTGATTCTCGATAACTGGGTGACGCCCCTGTTTGATGTCGATGGCAAAGGATTCATTGAATTCCGGTTCGCAATAGTTTTGCTTCTTCGCAACTTTGGCAAAGGAAAGCAGACAATCAATTCGAGCTGCCAAACCCGCATTGTGCTGGATGGGTTGAATGTAATCCGCCAGATCCAGCACCAGTTGTTGGAAAAGTTGGGTCTCCAGATCCAATATTTTCTCCTCCGCACTCAATATTTTGACTTCCAATTGCTTCAACTCCTCGGTAATGTAGCGCTCGGCATTGGCGAGGGTTTGCTTGCGGATCCAATCTGGAGGCGGGGTTTGGTTTTTGTACTTATTGGTTACTTCCAGGTAATAGCCAAATACCGAATTGAAGCCTATTTTTAAATTGGTAATACCGCTGCGTTCTATTTCCCGTTGCTGAATCTCCAGAAGAATTTCTTTGGCATTGCCAATCAAATGCCGGTATTCGTCCAATTCTGATGAAAAACCATCGGCAATCACTCCACCTTTATTCAAGTTAACGGGCGGGTCATCAACAATTTGTGTGGCAATGCGCTCCACCAAAGCGGGACAAGGGTTCAAACCATCGGCTATTTTTTGCAATTGTTGGTTATTCGTTTCTGCCAAAAGGGTTTGTAAGGGCTCGATGGCCAACAAAGCCCGTTTCAACTGTACCACTTCGCGGGGATTGATTTTACCCATCGGCGCTTTGGAAATCAGGCGCTCCAGATCCCCCATTTGGCGGAGAAATTGACCAATGTTTTGGCTGATATCTTCATTGTGCAAAAAAAATCGCACCACTTCCAAACGGGCTTCGATGGCGGCTTGATCTTTAAGCGGCAAAACCACCCACTTTTTCATCAAACGTGAACCCATCGGTGAGATGGTTTGATCCAATATTTTCAACAAGGGCGTACCGCCTTGATGCGGACTAAACAGCAGTTCCAAATTCCGAATACTAAAACGGTCGATGGCTACATAGCGATCTTGTTGAATGCGCGAAATACCTGATAAGTGACGGAGGTTCTTATTTTCGGTGGTTTCGAGGTAATACAAAACGGCACCAGCAGCGATTTGCGCCAGTTCCAATTCTTCAATACCAAAACCTTTTAAATTTTGTACTTCAAAATGCCCCAACAACTTATCTATTGCAAAGTCCAGGGTATATACAAAGTCCTCGAGCGGGAAGATGTAGAACTTGTCGCCAAATTTTTTTTCAAACGCTTTGCGTCTATCCTTAGCAAAAATGATCTCCGAGGGTGTAAAACTCTGCAAAAGTTTATCGATGTAAGACCAATCACCTTGGCTAACCAGAAACTCTCCGGTTGAAATATCTAAAAAAGCTACCCCTACCTCGTCGTTTTTGCCAAAATGCAGCGAAGCCAAAAAATTATTGCTCTGGTGATCCAACAATTTATCATCCATGGCCAAGCCAGGAGTAATCACCTCGGTAACGCCGCGACGAACAATCTTGTTAAGGGGCGATGGTTTTTCCAGTTGTTCGCAGATGGCTACGCGATGGCCTGCGCGGACAAGGCGCGGCAAGTACAAATCAAGCGAATGATAAGGAAAACCGGCTAATTCCACATCAGTCCCGCCATTGTTGCGTGCAGTCAATACGATTCCCAGTACTTTGGAAGCGACGACCGCATCTTGTCCAAAAGTTTCGTAAAAATCCCCGACACGAAACAGCAGTATGGCGTCAGGATATTTGGCTTTCACCTTGAAATATTGCCCCATCAGAGGGGTCAATTTTTCGGAAGTAGACATGAATTATGGGTTAATAATGTTCCTAAGTTGAGTTTTGAAGGATTTTAGACCTCAATTTACACCAAGCTAAAAACACTTTTCTTAAATGAATCCCGAATATCTCAAAATGATTTTCAAAAATCTAATAGATACCGCTTATTTTTGCAGTAGAATAACGGATTCCTAAACAAGAACTCGATTTAAGCGTTTTTTAAATAAAGTTTTTCTCATGGCAATAATGATTACCGAAGAATGCATCAATTGTGGAGCCTGCGAACCAGAATGCCCCAACAATGCCATTTATGAAGGCGGAGTAGAGTGGGCAATCAATGATGGCACTACTATCTCTGGTACTTATGTATTGGAAGATGGCTCCACTGTAGATGCTGGGGATAAGCAAAAACCCGTCTCTGACGAATATTACTACATTGTTCCTGATAAGTGTACCGAGTGCATGGGCTTTCATGAAGAGCCTCAGTGTGCCGCGGTTTGCCCAGTAGATTGCTGTGTTCCTGATCCCGATCATGTGGAAACGGAAGAGCATCTTTTGGGCCGTAAGGAACGGCTACATTTGTAAAAAAAGTGCCTCAGCAAAAAGAGAATTGCTGAGGCGCTTTTTTAGTTTCTTTTTTTCAATAAAAATGCTTTTGCATCCTTAGCGGTAGCTTGGGGAATTTCCTCCATTGGAACATGTCCGGCCTTGGGGTAAGTTTTTAATTCGGATTGAGGAATGGCATTTTTGAATTTTTGCGCATCGGATACTGGAATCCAGCTATCTTTTTGTCCCCATTCAATTAAAACCGGCATTTTCAACTGGCTCAAAGGCTTCGTATCCGTCTCTATCGGCTGTTTCACCCGATCAACATAGGCTTGCCGATTCCCGGGGCGACGAAACAATGAAAAATACCGATCCACTAAGGCTGGTGTTACTTTATTGTCATCGTCATAGACCTCTTTCAAAGACTTGACAAAGAGCGACTTTGGCGTTATTGTCAACAACAGTTTACCGGCTATTGGGTTTTTAGCTAAGCGCATGGCGAATGGCAAATCTTGTTTTCTCGGGAACCCCGCAGCATCAATCAATACCAAATCTGTGACCTTTTCCGGGTGCGCTACCGCATATTCCCAAGCGATTAGACCGCCAAGTGAATTCCCGGCGATCGCAAAGGAATCAATTTTTAGTCGGGTCATTAGGCTGTCGACTACCCGCAGGTACATGGGAATGCTGTAATCTCGTTTTGGATGCGGTCCGGTAAGGCCAAAAGCCGGTAAATCAATGGCGATGATCTGAAAATCATCGGCCAACTGCTCTATCCAGCCATCCCAAGTTTGCATAGAAGCGCCCGTGCCATGAAGCAAAAGCAAAGATTTTCCAGTGCTGCGAAGGCGATAATGCACGGGCATGCCTTCGATGTTCATAAATTCAGAATCAGTATAAGTGTATTTTTTTTTCAAATGCACCAAGGCAATGTCTTCATAATATTGCGTCATGACTACAACAATGAGGATGGCTAGAAGCGTTGGTAGTGCCAATAGCATGATTTGCCACCAGGGTCTTTTATGAATCGGCGTTTCAGAAATTGCTGCCATTGTATTGAGATATTACTGATTATTTTGGTTGCCTTCCAGACAATTGCTCCGCATGTCTTTGTGAAAATGACTCCCACAAAGCAGGATCGATTGCGTTTCCGCTGTATTGCCCCTGCTGAAAACGTTGTCGATAGGCTTCGTACAAGGAAATAGCACAGGCTACCGACACATTCAAACTCTCGACCATGCCTACTTGGGGAATGATAAAATTACCATCCGTTTGACTCAAAACTTCCTCTGAAAGTCCCTGATCTTCGTTCCCAAAAACCAAAGCAACCGGTTGGGACAAATCCAGTGAGTACAAGGACTTTGCCGCAGGATCCAGATGTGCGCCATAAATAGCAGCACATTTTTGGCGAACGCGGGCAAAACAAGGCTCCAATTCTCGGTATAAAAAAACATCGACCCATTTGCGAGCGCCTGCGGAGGTACGTTTCCCTAATTCTATATGGCTATTGCGCAGTTTATGATCCGTATACAACACATAAACTTCCTGAACACCAACGGCATCACAACTGCGAATGATGGCGCCGATGTTGTGGGCGTCATGAATATTTTCCAAAATCACCACCAGATCAAGTTGTCTTTTGGAAGTAACATCACGCAGTTTCTGTTCCCTTTCGTTGCGCATTTTATGGTCGAATGACGGGGCGAAACTGAAAATTTCCGAATTCCAGCAAGTAAACAAATTGATTTTCATAACGCTGAGCGGCTGGAAAACCTTCAGCGCCATAAGGAGAAGGAATCACCACTTTTTGAAAATCAAATTGCGATACAATACCTTTATTGGGATTGGAGTCTACAAATTCCTGAAAATGAGTACCGTATTGATTTAGCATCCTCCCCAAATATACCATCAACTCGTATCCCGTAAAAGCTTCCGAACTAGGCAAGGCGCCAAAACGGTAGAAAAAATCTTTTCGAAAATTCAGAACATCCGGTGATTGATTGTCGACGTAATTGTTACTTGACAAGCGAACATGGCAACGCTCATATAAGTCAAATTCCATGTGCTGGAAATCCATCCATTGGGGCATCCCATAAACCACTACTTTTTGATCTGCCCGCAGCAGAGGTTGAAGGCTTTTCAAAAAATAAAAAACAAAGGTTTCGTCCATCCAAGAAGGAATGATGAAGGCCAGTTTTTGTTTGCCTGCTAGAAAAGAACGGGTATTGATGGCATTGTAGGCAGATTCGTCGCCAGGCAATAAGTATTGTAAAAATGGAGCCCCAGCATTGTTCAGCATTGCTTCGCGACCCGCCTTTTGGCAAAACTCCATACAAGTTTGTTCAATGGGAATGTTTCGGCCAACCAACACAATTTCTTCAGGCAAAAAATCAAGCAAAGCATCTTTTACTTGAGCTCGACAATGGCTTTCTAAAGATGGGCTGACTTGAAGAAAACTGGGGTTGTCCCTGGTCAAATTGGTCGCTGCACTATAAGGAGACACCAATACTTTGTCCCATTGACGGGCATAATTGGCTGCAATTTTGATGTTGTCCCGGCGGTAAGGGCCGATGATAAGATGGGCATTTTTAAAAGTGGGAGTATTTAGTAATTGCAACAGAACTAAGGTATCTGCTTGTGTATCAACAACATCTACGTTCAACTTGATCCCTTCTTGATCCAAGCGATTGAGGCCTAATTTTAATCCGCTATAAAAGTTGAGAGCCCAAAGCGCAACCGTATTATCGGTTGTAGGTGTTGATTGATTAAGATCCGTTTTTCCAGTCAAAAAAGGCAAAGCAACCGCAACGTTATAGATGGGTAGTTTTTCAATTCTTCCCGTTGAACTGTTGTATTGGGATGCTGGGCGCGTAGGCACACTGGTTGCTGGCCGGTAGGGCACAGGATTAGCATTTCCATTATCCGGCGTGCTGTAACTTGGAGGATTAGATGTAGGTACCGGCGGATAATTACCTGGTGGTGAAGGCGCTGGGCGGTATCCAGGCGATGAAGGCGGTACCGGCGACGAATAAACTGGCGAGGAGTTTGTCGGTACCGTTGAAGGTCGACTAGTGTTGACAACAACTGGAATGTATTGCTGCGTCGTAGAAGAAGTAATAGGCGGTGCTTGTCCCAATCCCAGATCATTCCAACGCAGGGTATCCATCACCATGCGTTGATTTACTGGCGTTTTTACCCAATCGCGTTTAACGGGGTCATAAACGCTAGCCCCCTGGATTTCCTCGATTGAAACAGGTTTCTTCTCGGTACTCGGTGCCGAACGTGGCGCCTGAGCTTTACGAAAATAGCTACAAGCGTTCAGTAGAAACGCAATGGCTAGGATAGATCCAAAAAGCAACCATTTATTCCCATTCAATGGTAGCAGGCGGTTTGGTGCTGATATCATAAACGACGCGGTTGATGCCTTTAACATTATTAATGATCTCGCTTGAAACCTTAGCTAAAAATTCATACGGCAGAGTGCTCCATTCCGCAGTCATACCATCAATAGAATTGACACAGCGCAAGGCAACGGCTTGTTCGTAAGTGCGTTCGTCACCCATCACCCCGACCGAATAGACGGGTAATAAGATGACGCCTGCTTGCCATACGCTATTGTACAAATCAAACTTACGCAAGTTATCAATAAAAATAGCATCTGCTTCCTGGAGCAGGGTTACTTTTTCTGGCGTTACTTCCCCTAGGATTCGAATTCCTAGACCTGGGCCAGGAAATGGATGGCGATTAAGGATATTTGCGGGTATATTCAGTGCTTTTCCTACCTTGCGTACTTCATCTTTAAACAACATGCGTAAAGGCTCTACTATTTTCAAGCTCAGTTTTTCTGGTAGTCCGCCTACATTGTGGTGAGACTTAATCGTAACCGATGGGCCATGAACAGAGATAGATTCAATGACATCAGGGTAGATGGTTCCTTGACCCAGCCATTGAACATTGGCCAAGCTTTTTGCTTCTTCTTCAAAGACTTCAATAAAAACCCTCCCGATAATTTTGCGTTTTCCCTCTGGACTGCTTGCGCCGCGCAATTCTTCATAAAAACGTTGCCTAGCATCGATACCAACAACATTTAGACCTAGGTGTTGGTAGGAGTCCAGTACTTGCTGGTATTCATCTTTGCGCAATAAACCATTGTCTACAAAAAAACAAACCAATTTGTCACCAATGGCATGGTCCAACAAAACTGCGGCTACCGTAGAATCTACCCCACCAGAAAGTCCCATCAATACACTTTCATCGCCAATTTTGGCTTTTAACTCACTCACGGTTTGTTCGACGAAAGAATCGGGTGTCCAATCGGGTTTACAACCGGCAATATTCAGTACAAAATTTTTCAAAATCTGTGAGCCCTCTAAAGTGTGGGTAACTTCAGGATGAAACTGTAAGCAATAAACGGGTGCAGCAAAAGCACCTTCTTTGGCTCGAAATGCCGCAATCTCTACGCTTTCGGTACCAGCAAGTAACTCAAACTGATCAGGAATGTGCATGATGGTATCCGCATGCGACATCCACACCTGGGATTTATCAGAAATTCCGGCTAGCAGCTGATCTTCTTGGTAAATCCGAGTTAGCTCTGCTTTTCCGTATTCTCTTTTTTCAGACCGCTGAACAGTTCCTCCATAATAATCGGCAATGGATTGTGCCCCGTAGCAAATT
Source organism: Chitinophagales bacterium (assembly GCA_038240665.1). Taxonomy (GTDB): domain Bacteria; phylum Bacteroidota; class Bacteroidia; order Chitinophagales; family Saprospiraceae; genus Haliscomenobacter. The sequence continues at coordinate 41,176 of JBBRGN010000004.1, forward strand.
CCTAAAACAGGAAAAAAACCCAACAATCGATCTAAATCAGCCCTAAGTGCGTGCTCATCAGAAACCGAAAAAGGGCTACCTGATAAAATGACGCCTTTGTATTGATTGGTTAATTCCGGTAACTTATTATAGGGAACAATTTCACTGTATACATGGAGCTCCCTTACCCGACGAGCAATCAATTGGGTGTATTGTGAACCAAAATCAAGGATGAGAATTTTGTCGGTCATGATCTTTTTAAATAAACATTCAACTATTCGGGTTCTTCACAGATCCCCGAATAGCTGAATGCAGTATAGGATAAGCAAAGTCTTTTTTTTATCAAAAACCTTGCCTCAGGAATGATTCAACAATAAAGTATCAAAATAGACTAGTCTAATTTGATGCATTATTATCGACTCATTCCTTATGCCTTATTGTTTAGGAAAAATCTCAAATTCAGTACGACGGTTTTGTGTACGTCCTTCTGGAGTTGCGTTTGTAGCAATAGGCTTGTTTTTTCCAAATCCTGTTGGCGTAATGCGATTTGGAGCAATTCCTTTCGCTACCAAGTAATCAAAACAAGCCCGAGCACGGTTTTGCGACAATTTCAAGTTAGCATCTGCACTACCAGTTGCATCGGTATGTCCATTAATGCGTAAATCATAATCAGGATAACGCTTTAGGATATCAAGGATTTGATCCATAATGACATACGACTCTTTCTTGATGATCGCACTACCCGTTTGGAACTGAACATTCCGCGCTGCAAAAGACAAGGTTTCCTTATCTTTTTGCGTAATCTCTGGACAGCCCCGATTGGCAGCCGTACCCGCTGTATTTGGACAAGCATCTTGACTGTCAATAACACCATCGCCATCCGTATCCGGGCAACCATTGGTTGATATTGGCCCTTTTACATCTGGACAAGCATCATTTTTATCAGCGATACCATCGCCATCGCGGTCAGGACATCCCTTGGTTGCGGCAGGGCCAGCGGCATTTGGACACTCATCTTTGTCATCGGTAATGCCATCGCCATCGGCATCGCGTACCGGACAACCGCCATTATTGGCTAAACCTTTTTCTGTAGGGCATTTATCGTCTTTATCAGCAATGCCGTCACCGTCGGTATCAGGACAACCATTCAAAGCAGGAACACCAGCCTGATCTGGGCACAAGTCATTTTTATCAGCTACGCCATCATTGTCTTTATCTGGGCAACCAAAGGTAGCAGCTGAGCCCGCTTCGGTTGGGCATTGATCGGCACCATCGGCTACGCCATCGCCATCTTTATCCGGACAACCACTGGTGGCCAGCGTACCAGCCTGATCAGGACACAAATCAACGTCATCCTTGATGCCGTCTTTGTCGCGGTCGCCAACTTTTGGTTGACCACCGCCGTTTCCACCCAGTAAAAATTTGAGACCAATTGCAGCTTGAATGTTATCCCGATTATCATTAAAACCTACCCGATAGTCGACTTTGGTATTGAGGTAAGTATTTTCGCTCAAGCGAAAATCAAGACCTGCACCAAATGGGAAAGCAAAATTAAGCTTGGTAATATCTTCATAATTTGCACCCAAACCTGCATGGATACTGGGTACAATGAAGTAAGTAGGTTTAAATAATTTCATTTGTAGCAAAGCATCGGTACCCAGGTAAATTCCTTTGTTGAAACTATTGCCTGTTCCATTTAAAGGATATTCAGCGATCGCCAATTTCAAAGGAACAAGGAGGCTAAATGGACCTCCGAGGTAACGTCCGTACTCGAATTCAAGGCCTGTAGTAAAGTTTGCAGTCTGAATTTTATTATCAAATTGATAGCGGTAGTTGGGGAAAAGAGCGCGTATCGATACGGCATCTTTTGATCCGCTGTACTGCGCATGTGCTACCGGCAAAGCCAAAGCCATCAATACTAGACAGGTTAATACAATTTTTCTCATAGGATAATGAATTTTGTTTGGTATTGGTAAAATTGAGGTTAATAAATATCACTGATCAGGTAAATAAAAACCTGGTTTTCTGCCTTCCACGATGTTAATTAGGGGTGTTTGAACCTAAGACTACTAATCCTGTAAGCCTCGGCCTTCTTTTTTAATTTTACCCTCATTAGACAATTGTTTCATCAGGCGGTCCAAAATGCCATTGATGAAATCTTTACTTTTATCTGTACTGTAGGTTTTGGCTATTTCTACAAACTCGTTGAGCGTAACTTTGGTTGGAATTGAAGGAAAAGTAGTCAATTCGCAAAGCGCCATTTTTAACAAAATCATGTCGATGATGGCTACTCGATCGGCATCCCAGTTTTTTAAAGTAGGCTCTATCACTTCCAATAGTTCTTTGTCTTCGAGAAAGACTTTTTTAAGTAGTACTTCGCCATAATCAACTGTTGTTTCGGCAGTTGGCTTATATACTTCGTAAAAATCGATGGCTACAGGTAGGGCTTTAAGTGTTTTTTTGATGGAACCCACAATCAAAGATTTATCATCAATCCATTGGGAGTATTCATCTTCAATCAGGTCGTTGAAATTCTCATTTGCGGTGCAAAATTTGTACAATTCCAACAGTATTTCTTCGTGTTCCGCTGGGGTGTTTTCGATTTTTTCAAGATAAGCTGGATATTCAGGAAGTTTGGCAAACTCTGAGTACAATTGACGAATGTTTTCCTCGTCAATTTTTTCTTCCATTTTATGATACTTCAGCAATCGATTAAAACCTTCGTTTTTTAGGATCGATTGCGACAAAGGGTTCTCAGCTAATTTTGCGGAAAACTTTTTGTCTTCTTCGGATGGACGAAACATTGATTTTTTCAGCTTGGCATCATGAAATGAGTAGGATACTACTTTCAATAAATAGCACATGTTGAGTAAGTAGAGTGCGAAGGATTTATCAACTTTGTCGCGGTAGCGCAACAAGGCTTCATCTAACTTCAGGCTTTTATCGCGCCCTAAAGCGTACAGAATTTGCATTACTTTAATGCGTACATTCCTTCTACTTAGCATAACTATCCATTCAACTTTGCACTACATGAAGCATATTGGCCTCTCTTTCAGTGACCCCTTTGCAGTTTGTTAACATTTTCATGCTTCAAAAACATGTAAAAGAACCTCTCAATCCGCCTTTTTTCTAATCCACAAAGAAACAGCAATTCTTTGCATTAATCTAGGTTGCTGAAGCTTTTTTTGTATATAAGTAGGCGATCAGCAGAAAATCAGTTCTTGCTGATCGCCTTCATTTCTTATTTTTTTGTCCAATACTTTGCTTTTATCACCGCAAAATCTGGTAGTTTTTTGATGTGCCAGTCTTCAAGAATGGTTCCATCTTTGATCAACAAAACACCGGGATTGGAGCGAATAATTGTTTTGAGCAAAATATCATCGGCGCGCAAAACTGGATAACTGACCTTGGCTTTGGCTTTAAACGCGTCAATCAAAGCTGGATCATAAGGCTTGGTTATCATATAGGCTTTGACATCAGCTTTGGCAGCATCGGCAATCATAGCGTTTAATTTCTCCCAGCGCTTGAGGTATTCTTCATCCCATTGATAAGAATCACTAGAAACCCGGCGTTTAGAGACTTTGTCTATTTTGTTTACAATACTCATACGACCTTTTGCTACCAGGGTATCCGCGGTGAAACTAGTGTCGGGTACCATGATGTACCCTTTTTGAGTATTGACATGCAAATCATAGGCCACAATCATAAAATTGTATCCTTTGACGCCTAAAATCTCTTCGGTCACATCATCTCCGGTAGGCCCGGTTACCGCAAAATCACTTATTTTTGAAGGCTGGATGGTAGGTTCCGATTTAACTTGGTCAAACTCCCAGTCGTCGCCAGAGTATTTTGACGACTCTTTCATGTATTGTTCATATGGGATCTCAATTACCTTGCCATCTTTTTTATTGGTCAACTTAAACGCCAGAATCTTAACATTTTGCATGGCTTCTTGCTCCATTTCACGTCGTTTGGGTATGTTTACACCAGGCTTAAAAGGACGAAAATTGATGGCTGGAATGTCCCAAATGTAATTGTTGAAACAGTACAAAGTAAAACCCATAATGCTGGCCGCAATCAGTCCATTTCGCCAATTAGGCGTGAGTAATTGATGCATTTTTTTTGTCGAAAAAAGAAAAAGGATGGCTGGAAAAAGCAAAAAGACGTCTTTCAAAAACGAAGTAAAAGGCTTCAATTTTATAAAATCCCCAAAACAACCGAAGTCGGTTACTTTAATGTTGGTTTCTACAAATGGGCCCCATTTTCCAAAAGAAAAGAAATTTACGCTTTCTGGTACATGACCTGTTAAGTAGGTGTAGCCCGTCAAAAAAGTAAAAAACAATACTAAGAGGAAAAACAACCAGCTTGTCAGTTTTTTCTGAGCGCCAAAGATCAACATAACCCCCAATACAATTTCAAAAACAATCATAAAAACTGCAAAGCCTACCACCATACCCGTGAGCCATTCGAAAAATGGAGACAAAAAAGCGGCTTTGGTAGCTTTAAAAGTGCTGCTGAATTCGCCAAAATATTGCTCCATTTTGTAAGCAGTACCAAGCGGATCAATGGCTTTGACATAGCCTGAAACCAAAAACAGAATTCCTGTAAAATTTTGCAAAAAACTAACCGGCCAGCTAACAACTTTGCGCCAAACCAATCCGATGACCAAAGTTAACGCCAAGGCGGCGATTGCGATGTAGGTAAGTAGTGTCAATAAACTCATATTCAATGCGATTTTCAGTACTGCGTAATTTAAAAAAAAGACCCGTGCTTAGGCCTTGTCTCAATGTTTCATTTTTGCTCTTCAATTTTAATGAGGGCAAAAACGGCGTAATTCAAAATATCCATATAGTTGGCGTCCAAACCCTCTGAAATCAAGGTTTTTCCTTGGTTGTCTTCAATTTGTTTGATCCGCATTAGCTTCATCAAAATCATATCAGTGAAAGAACTTTGACGCATATCACGCCAAGCTTCACCATAATCGTGGTTTTTACGAGCCAACAATCCTCGAACTACCCCAGTATGATAGTCGTACAATTGGGTGGCTTGTTCAACACCCAATTCAAGTTCTTGGGCTCCGCCGCTAGTTTCCAATTGCACCAAGGCCATGATGCTGTAGTTAACGATCCCCTGGTATTCTGTTTCTACCGAATCGTCAACTTGTTGCGTCAATTGGGTTTCAATTGTTCGGATGCGTTTGGCTTTAATGTAAAGCTGATCAGTCAATGACGAGGGGCGTAATATTCGCCAAGCCGTGCCGTAATCAGCGGTTTTTTTCAGATATATTTCCTTACATTTCGCCACTACAGCATCAAATTGTTCTAAAGTAGTAACCACTTTGCGTAACTTTTGCGCTAAGATAAAGAGTCTAACAGGAACGAATGTTAATAAAGTCTAAATTTTGGAGAAGATTGATCAATATCTGACAATAGCCGCTCCTGCACAAGGCGAATTTCGGGATCGTGGAAGTAAGTTTTTTGCTTACGCTTACCCGGTTTATACCGAAAAAGACTGGCAAAATCACCTAGAAGCCCTGCGCAAGGAACATTTCAAGGCCCGTCATCACTGTTATGCGTTTCGTTTGGGATTGGACAAAAATAATTTCAGAGCCAACGACGATGGCGAACCTAGTGGAACGGCCGGTCGACCTATTTTAGGGCAAATTGACTCCCTGAACTTAACCTACGTTTATGTGGTAGTGGTTCGGTATTTTGGCGGCACGTTGCTAGGGACTTCCGGGCTAATCAATGCTTACAAACTTGCCGCTGCTGATGCTTTGCAAAATGCCGAAATCATCGAGCGAACTGTAGAGGATGTTTATCTGTTGGATTTTGACTACGGATTGATGAGTCAGGTGATGCAAGTGTTGAAAAAAATGGATCTTGACATTGTAGAACAAGTTTTTGATGAGAAAGCCAAAATCAGCGTGGCTATACGTCAAAGTGAGGTAGAGGAAGCTATTTTACAATTAAAAACCAGTGTGGCTGGAATAAGTAAAGAGGAAGCTGCTTTGTTAAAAACGGTGGGAGGCTTGAGTTGGAAATGGCAATATACCCGTTAAAAAAAAACGCCCCCCCTGGTACTTCCAGGGAGAGGCTATCCCAAAAACCGATTATACAATTTGGATATAAAGCAAGTAGCTAAAGCCTTATATGAAAGTAAAATTAATAGAAAAATTCGACATCTCAAAGACCAAAGACCAATTGTTTTTTAGGAACAGCGTTTTTTTATTATGAGGTATCAAATTGACAGTAAATGGTTCTTTAATCGCGACGAAAGGCAAAGTTCATGCTAGAGAAAGAAGTTTTATCCAACGAAGAATGGCAAAGATATGCGCGCCACTTGGCACTTCCTAATTTTGGACCTGCACAACAACAACAACTCAAGCAAGCCAAGGTGCTGGTTATTGGCGCGGGCGGGCTTGGCGCGCCATTGTTGCTTTACCTTGCCGCTGCAGGAGTTGGGCATATTGGGATCGTTGATTTTGACGTAGTCGATACCAGTAATTTACAGCGCCAAATATTGTATACCGTAGCCGATGTGGGTCGACTTAAAGCGGAAGCAGCCAGCGATCGGCTTTTGGCCATGAATCCTTATTTGGATATCACTGTTCATGCGTTTGCTTTACTCCGCGACAATGCGCTGGATTTAATTTCCCAATATGACATCATTGCTGATGGCACGGATAATTTCCCCACTCGTTTTTTGGTCAATGATGCCTGTGTGCTATTGGGGAAAGTCAATGTATATGCTTCTATTTTTCGGTATGAGGGTCAAGTATCGGTGTTCAATTACCCCATGCCCGATGGCCGTCGCGGACCCAATTACCGAAATTTACACGCTTTCCCGCCCGATCCTGGATCGGTGCCTTCTTGCGCTGAAGGTGGGGTTTTGGGGGTTTTACCTGGCATCATTGGTAGCATGCAAGCCAGCGAAGTGATTAAAATCATCACAGGCATTGGCGAGCCTTTAGCTGGTCGGCTTTTTCTATTTGATGCAGCAAGTTTTAGTGCCCGTACCATCAAATTAAATTGGAGCGTCTCGGTTGAAATCTCGGAATTGCCCCTAGACGACCTTTCTTGTTTGCCTACCCCGGCAAAAGTTCCAACTTTAACTTTGGCCACCTTCCAACAGTGGCAGCAACAAAACAAAGACTTTCAACTGATTGATGTCCGTGAACCTCATGAATATGCTCTACAAAACCTGGGCGGGCAATTGATACCGCTGGGGCAAATACTGGCAGAAGCGCATCAAATCGCCTTGGATAAACCAGTGATCATCCATTGCCAAACCGGCAAACGCAGTGCGGAAGCAATCCGACAGCTACAAGAAAAATTTGCTTGGGGTCATTTGTGGAATTTGGAGTATTGGAGCTAAAGAACCATTACTGAATCAATAAATTACATCCTCGGATATCGCTTTCGTCCAAGCGGCCAAGCACTTCAAAATCTCCATTGGCATAACACTTACCCAAATCCTCGGTTGCAATAAATGAAATGGTATCCAAATTGGCCAAATCAATGATGTTTATGGCACCAGAGCGCTCGGGTTTAGTTGCTTGAAATGGATCGGTTATTTCGCGGATCCACACGCACATTGTGGGAGCTGGGGTAAAGCGGCCTTCCCCTTTTGAATAAGCCTGAGAAAGTAGTTCAGTCATGCCGTATTCGGAATGAATACTAGGCGTATGGAAGCCTTTTTTTAAGATCTCGTGCAGTTCTTGGCGCGTAATTTCTTCTTTCCGCCCTTTCATTCCCCCTGTTTCCATGACGATGAGTGCTGGAAAATCAAAACCGCCAGCCTCGGCAAAGTCCCAAAGCGCAAAACTGACCCCCAACAAAATCGTTGGAATGGACTGTTTTTGGCAAATTTTCAATATTTCCACCAAGCGACCTACATCATGAAGAAAAAAACCACTTTCTTGATATTTGGACAATTGGATAAACTGATCGGCCATGAAAACTAAAGAAGATCCTTTGCGCTCTAAATATGCTGGAAGGAGGGCCAAAACGCAAAATTCCGAAATGGGCATACCATAAATTTTTTCAAACCCCCGACAAGCATTATCCGTATAAAATGGCAAATCTCGCGCCATATGCTGGCTGGTAATCGCACCGGTAGTGCCGCTACTTGAAAAAATAGCTGCTTCCTCCCAAACCCCTGACTGTATTTTATGCGTCTTAAACAATTGGATGGGTAAACAAGGTATACGGTCTAACTGTTGAATAGAAAATGGATCTACCTGAAGTAAGTCTAGGTAGTTTTTGTAAAGCGGATTGTTTACTGCTTGATAACGAAAAACAGCTAAAGCAACCTGTTCAAATGTAGAAGGGTCAACTTTCTGAATTTCTTCTAGCAGATGACTCCTAGAAGACTGAAATATGGTTTCCTTTGCTGACAAAAAGTTGTATTTTTTGCGTTAATTAGTGATGATAAGGAATGGACAAGATGAATCATCGAATTTGTGCCATTGCCTAAATATAAAAGTAACCAACTATGTTTAGATACATCTTTTACGGCTTAAGTGTTCTTGTGGTGTCTAGTTTACTATTTACCTGTTCCAAACCTCCGCAGTACCCGAGCGAACCCCTGATTACCTTTACCAATTTAAGCAAAAATCAAATTGCCCAAAGCCGCAGCGGCATTACGCTAACCGATACCATTGTGGTGCGTTTTGCTTTTCGCGATGGTGATGGAGACTTAGGTAGCCCGGACAGCACCAACATCATTTTAAAAGATAGCCGCGATGGTTTTCAGAATTTTTTTAAAATCAATGCCATTCCAAAATTGGGCCCTGGCTCCGCAATTGAAGGTGAAATCGCCATCAAGCTATCCAACAGTGCGGTAACCCGTTATTTTTGCTGTACCTATCCTAACACCAGATTGACCTGTATTCCAAATGCCGAGTATCCCACCAATACCATGTATTACAGCATCCGAGTAAGGGATCGGGCGAATCACTGGAGCAATGAAATCAAAACCACTCCGATCACCATTTTGTGTCAGTGATTTGGAGAAGTTGTCCAGTCCACCCCTTTGCGTAGCAAATTCAAAGTAGTAGCCTCCGCTGATCCAGGTTGTGGCGTAAAATTGTACAACCAATTGGCGGTAGGTGGCAAACTCATTAAAATTGATTCAGTACGCCCATCCGTGTCTAATCCAAATTTGGTGCCTTTGTCCCATACCAAGTTGAATTCCACATACCGGCCTCTGCGCAACATTTGCCAGTTTTTCTCTTGATCCGTAAAGGGTAGGTCTTTGTTTTTTTGCAATAGGTGACGGTAAATAGGGCAAAAAACTTCACCTACCTGGCTTACAAATTCAAAAAGCTGGGTTTTATTCATCCCTGATTCTGCATCAAGTCGATCAAAAAATATACCGCCAATACCACGGGTTTCTTTGCGGTGCTTAAGATAAAAGTAGTCGTCGGCCCAAGGTTTAAAGCGGCTATAAAATTCAGGATGGCTTTGATCGCAAACTTCTTTAAGATGTTTATGAAAAAAAACAGCATCCTCCGGCGAAACATAGTGCGGCGTCAAGTCTATTCCACCGCCAAACCACCAACCTTTATCCGTTTCAAAATAACGGATATTCATATGGATGATCGGTGCATGGGGGTTGGAGGGGTGTAAGACAATTGAAACCCCAGTTGCAAAAAAGGTGGTAGCTGACAATTGCAATCCCTGAGCAATTTTTTGCGGCATATCTCCATGTACCGCCGAAAATGCTACACCGCCTTTTTCAATATGTCGTCCTTGAATGACCCGGGTACGACCGCCGCCGCCAGCTTCCCGATCCCAAATGTCTTCCTGAAAAAGGCCTTCGCCATCCGCTTCTTCCAATTGCCGACAGATGTCATCTTGCAGACTTCGAAAATAGTCCGCTATTGCCTCCCGATCCAATACAATTTCGTTCAACATGTATACTTTCGTAGTTATTGAGCTTTGGAATGGGATCAATAAATCCACTATTCTATTCACCCAGCAAAAAAAATCATTCTAATACTTAAGCGCAAATGATGTACTTTGGTTGAAATGCAAATGTAACAACTATGCAAGCTTTTCCAGAATCCGAACTTATTCTTTCTCCACAAGGGCAGGTTTATCACCTTCATTTACGTCCGGAAGAGATAGCGGACACCATCATTACTGTTGGTGATCCTGATCGGGTAGCGCAAGTCTCCCGTTTTTTTGATGAAATAACGTTTCAAACTGCAAAACGGGAGTTCATCACCCATACCGGCAGGGTTGGAAAAAAACAGCTTACCGTTATTTCCACAGGCATCGGGCCGGACAACATTGATATTGTTCTCAACGAATTGGATGCTTTGGCCAATATCAATTTTGCAACGCGACTCCCCCACCCTATTGCTAAATCCCTCAAAATCATTCGACTAGGTACTTCAGGAGGATTACAAGCGGCTATTCCAACGGGTAGCCTGGTGCTTTCCGCTTTTGGAATGGGATTGGATAACCTCATGTCTTTTTATCAGCACCTCGAAACACCAGAGACCAAACAATTGGCCGAAGATTGGGAAAAAGCGGAACACATCAAAGCAGGAATTCCGGT
>JBBRGN010000005.1:0-49950 GCA_038240665.1 Chitinophagales bacterium
CACTGGTTATCACTACGACATTTTTCAACTTCATAAAACATTTCACACCATGTTGAGCAAAACATATTTTCTTTTTCCTGTTCTTTTGGTTTTTGCCTTCTTTTTTAATGCAAAACAACCAACTCGGGTTATTGCTCCAGCAAAGGCAGCTGTAACAGCCAACACCCTGACCGAGGAAGAACGCAAAAGCGGCTGGATGCTTTTGTTTGATGGCAAAACCACCAATGGCTGGCGCAACTACAACAAGCAAGTGATCGGAGAAAACTGGAAAGTTGCTGATGGTGCTTTGTATCTCTCGGTTGAAGGCGCCGATGGTTGGCAAGCTAAAGGCGGCGGCGACATCGTAACCAACGACGAATATGAAAACTACGAGTTTCGCTTGGAATGGAAAATTGGCAAATGTGGCAACAGCGGCATCATGTTCAATGTGAAGGAAGATCCTGCTTACCAGTACCCTTGGAATACTGGTCCTGAAATGCAGGTTTTGGACAATACTTGTCATCCTGATGCCAAAATCATCAAACACCGCGCTGGCGATTTGTATGATTTGATCACTGCCGTTCCGGAAACGGTAAAACCACAAGGCGAATGGAACAAGGTTCGCCTTATCGTCAACAAAGGACATTTAGAACATTGGCTCAACAACAAAAAAGTAGTAGATACTCAAATGTGGACCGATGAGTGGAATAAAATGATTGCTGGGAGCAAATTCAAAACCATGAAAGACTTTGGCAAAATCACCAAAGGCCGCTTGGCGCTCCAAGATCATGGCAATCCGGTTTGGTTCCGCAACATCAAGATTCGTACCCTGTAAGCTTTAAACAGCGAATTCCAGCACGAGAAGGCTACCTCGGGCAGATATTCTAATAACAAGTCTTTTTTCAAACCAATTTAGAGCTTATTCGGAAGATTTATTTGATGCAAAACTCAAAAAAATTCAACAAGCTCACTTAAAGCCCTTTACACTTATGAATAAATTACGATTATTTAATGCCAGTTGTCTGGCGCTCATTACTACAGCTTTCGCTTTTGCGATCCGGGCTAGTATTTTGGGCAAACTGAGCGCTGAATATGGCCTCACCAACACCCAATTGGGTTTCATCAATCAAAGTGCCATATTAGGCTTTCCGATTGCGACCATCGTAGGTGGGTATCTGTACAACGTATTTGGAGCTAAACGCTTGGTTTGGTTGGCTTTTGCTTGCCATTTATTGGGCATCATTTCGACTATAATGGCCAATAACTTTACGTTATTGCTGATCTCCAACTTCTTCATTGGCTTTGCCAATGGTACCGTTGAAGCAGCTTGTAATCCACTGATTGCCAACATGTACAAAGAAAACCTAACCACCATGCTCAACCGTTTCCACGTGTGGTTTCCGGGGGGTATCTTTTTGGGCGCCTTGATTTCGCAGTTTATGGATTCTTTCCATGCCAGCTGGCAATTGCAAATCGGGGTGATGCTTGTACCTTGTTTGGTCTACGGTTTCCTTTTCTGGGGACAAACCTTCCCTACTGCCGAGCAGTCTGGTCAGGCAAAGATCAGCGACAACCTCAAGGGTATTTTTTCTCCCCTGTATTTAATTATGATCTTCTGTATGTTACTTACTGCCAACACCGAGCTCAGCACCCAACAATGGATTGAGCGTTTGTTGAGCGGCGGTGGCGCACATCCAATGTTGGTATTGGCTTTGGTAACTGGTTTGATGGCGGTAGGTCGCTTTTTCGCAGGTCCAGTTGTACATCGGCTCAATCCTATTGGGGTGCTGTTTTTCTCAGCCATTATTGCCCTTTTTGGTATCTACCTCATGAGTGTTGCTACTGGAGGTATGGTTTACCTTGCCGCAATGATGTTTGCCATTGGCGTTTGCTATTTCTGGCCAACCATGATCGGATTTATAGGTGAATACATTCCTAAGAGCGGCGCGTTTGGTATGTCCTTAATTGGCGGCGCAGGGATGTTTGCAACCGGCATTGCCCAACCCATCGTAGGCGGCTGGATCGATGCAGGCCGGAATAAAGCCATAGCCAGTGGCCTTACCGGACCAGCGGCAGAATTGGCAGCAGGACAGTATACTTTGACCAATTTGCTGGTGTTCCCAGCGATTTTGATCGTTATTTTTGGCATTATGTTCCTCAACCGCAAGCAATTGGAAGCTCGTCGGGTTGTTCATGCATAATTTTTTATAAAATAGGCTAAGTAATGGAGCAATGTAAATTGATAGAATTCAAAGCTGAGATTTTGAATTTATAGCGTCCCATTACTTAAAAAGAAAAGGATAGGATCAAATTGGTCTTATCCTTTTCTCCTTTAGCGGTATATTAGAGCTTGATCCTGCATAAAATTCATCCACAACAAAACAACCCAAGATAACATGCAACGCAAAATGAGAATGGGCATGGTAGGCGGCGGCCAAGGTGCTTTTATTGGCGCAGTACACCGCATGGCCGCAGCGCTCGACGGCCATATTGAGTTGGTATGCGGCGCTTTCAGCAGCGATCCCGAACGTTCAAGAGCTTCTGGCGCTGAATTGTTTTTGCCCGCCAACCGAGTCTATGCCAACTACCAGGAAATGATCGAAAAGGAAAAAGCGCTTCCTGAAGGCGAACGCATGGATTTTATTTCCATCGTTACACCCAACCACGTGCATTTTGGTCCGGCTAAGATGGCGTTGGAAAATGGCTTTGATGTGATTTGCGACAAACCCTTGTGTTTTTCTATGGAGGAAGCCCTTGAACTGGAACAATTGGTAAGTAAAACTGGGTTAATTTTTGCCCTTACCCACAACTATACGGGTTACCCCATGGTGAAACAAGCCCGGATGATGATCCGCAATGGAGAATTGGGAAAAATTCGCAAAATAGTAGTCGAGTATCCTCAAGGCTGGTTGTCTACCAAAAAAGAAGATGCCGATCACAAACAAGCTGCTTGGAGAACCGATCCTAGTCGTTCGGGTATTGCTGGTGCTATGGGAGATATTGGCACGCACGCCGAAAACCTAGCCGAGTACATCACTGGCTTAAAAATCCAAGCGATGTGCGCCGATCTGAGCACCTTTGTTGAGGGCCGCTTGCTCGACGATGATGGCAATGTATTGCTGCGCTTTGAAAATGGGGCTAAGGGTATCCTTCATGCCAGCCAGATTTCTACCGGGGAAGAGAACGACTTAAACATCCGCGTTTATGGTGAAAAAGGGGGAATTACTTGGCATCAGATGGAGCCGAACACCCTCAAAGTGACTTGGTTGGATCGGCCTACGCAACTTTTACGCACCGGTTTTACAGATAATCTTTATCCCGAGGCGCTTGCACATACGCGGGTACCTGCTGGCCATCCGGAAGGCTATATGGAGGCATTTGCCAATATTTACCGCAATTTTGCGATCTGCTTGCGCGCGCGTTTGGCTGGAACGAAACCAGATCCGATCTACCAAGATTTCCCATCGGTACAAGACGGCGTACGCGGTATGCAATTCGTGAACCAGGTAGTAGCTTCGAGCAATAGCAGCCAAAAATGGCTTGAATTTTAGTACCAGATCCTTGAATGATGAATGATGAATGATGAATGATCGGCTGCTCCTCATCATTCATCATTCGTCATTATCTACTCACTCTTTCGCCCAATAGTCAATGACCAACACCTTATCCAAGTGCGGTTTCAAGACTTCTACGAATGCCAAGTGAGCAGGATGAGGCAAGTATACCGCTCGGGCGGCCTCACTGGAAAAACCTACCAAAAAGCAGTGCGTAAACCCTTGATTCAAACTTTCCGGGCTGTTGTTGGTTCCCCACTCAAAAGTTTTGATTCCCTTGATCTGCTTAGGCAACGCCCGAAAAGCAGTTTCAACCGTAGCTACTTCGGCTGGCGTGCTGGTATCTTTAAACTTGAATAAAACAACATGGCGGAGCAACATTTTTTTATTGGCTTTTGATGATTGAGCAGGCAAAGCTACTGCAGCACCCAATAAAATGAACAGTAAGAAAAATGTAAAATGCTTCATGTTAGGTGTTTTTAAAGAGTACTGAACTCTGGTGAACAAGTATTTTGATGAAAAATTATTTTTTCCAAACATTATCCGTCAAGTCATTTTCATAAAACCAATCCTGGACAATCCGCAAACGGGTGATGGATGACGCAGCGGGGATGGAAATTTGCACTTCATTTTGCGTTTTCCAAACATCCAAGGGTCGATGTACCCGTTCTTTGCTACCGTCGTTATGGGTAATTTCCAGCGTAACGGGTACTGGTTTTCCTCCGGTATTGACAATCGTCGCTACCAGTTGATCGCCTAGAGTGTTGACTTGCCCAAGGCTAAGGTTGACCGTATTGTAATCAAAAAACCAGCTTTTCCAAAACCAGTTCAAATTTTGCCCCGCAGCGGTATTAAAGGTATTGAAAAAATCATGTGGCTGGGGATGCCTGCCATTCCAAGTCCGAAAATAGTCGTGCAAACATTTTTTAAACAGCTCGGCTCCCAACAATAATTTGAGTGCCGTATAGGCCGCCGCTGGTTTGCCGTAGGTGTTGAATCCATAAGCATTGGCCATTTGCTGATTGGAAGGAGTATACAAGGGTACATCAAGTTCGGCATTATCAGTGAAATTCATTTCTGTTTGGTAATACCGCGGAAATGTTGCCGTTGAATCGGTCAAAGTAAAGGCATTCAAACTGGCGTGGTATTCAAAAAAGGTGGCCCAGCCTTCGTCCATCCAGGCATGACGCGATTCGTTGGTACCCATGTAAAAAGGCAAGTACTGGTGCGCAATTTCGTGACTGGCCAAAGTGATCACATCATCGCGGTTGTCGAGGGTATTATCGTTGATCATCATTGGATACTCCATTTGCCCCAAACCGTTGAAGGCTGTCAACTGTGGATAAGGGAAAGGATATCCGGGCATACCGCTGCTAAAATACTCAATCACTTTCCTACAAATATTGGCCATCTCTGGGTAGTCGCTGGATGTAGGATCATAAGCAGTTTGTACCCATACGGGTTCATTGTTGGGGGTTTTGCTTTTGGTCAGCACCCCATCCCAGCGGTAATGATCGCTGATACCAAAAGCCACATCGCTGACATTACCGGCTTTAAATTGCCAAACGAGCCGTTTTTTCTTTACCGTAACATTGCCCTGCTTGGCCGTTTTTTCATCTACAATGGATACGACTTCGGTGCTTTTTTTAGCCAAATTCAATTTCTCAACGATGGCGGGTTGCAATACTTCGCTGGGGTTCAACAAAGCACCCGTTGCCCAAACCACAAAGTTTTGCGGCGTTTCCACACTTAATTCAAAGTCGCCAAAATCATTGTAATACTCCGTTTGCTCATTGAGCTGTATCAAGTCCCAACCATCCAAATCATCGTACACGCTGATACGCGGAAAAAAATAAGCGATGTAAAAGGTTGTAGGGTCTACAATGCCTTCCCGATCGCCATTGGTGGAGGGACTCAAATCATACGTCCAGCGAAAAGTTAGGGTAACCTTTCCTTGAGGCGGCAGCGCATCGGGCAAAGAAAGCAGGGCATTGGTGGGATTACTGGAGTAGTTGTTTTTATCGTTATCCCATTTAACCGATTTGCCATTGACCGTTACGGAGCTGATTTTAAAACCAGCATTAAGCCAATCTTCTTCCACATTGTTCACCCGGGAGGTGGCGTCCACGTGGGTATTTTGAATGAGCTTGATGTTGAGTTCATCCAGTGTATTGGGACTGTAGTTAAAATACTCAATCGTTTCCGTCCCTTCTAATTGGGTAGAGGGGGGCGATAAGGCAACTTGGATTTTGTAATTGGCGCGGTTTTGCCAATACTTTGGGCCGGGTTGACCAGTAGCGGTTCGCGTACCTTGAGCATAGGCCTTTTGCACATTGCGCGGCGTGTACAGGTTGACTTGACCTTTAAGTACAACGGCGGAAAGCAGGCATAAAAAGGAAAAAAAGAATATCCTCTGCATATGCGTATTTTTTCAAAAAAAGATGATGCGGAATATCAAATCAGGACCGAGTCACTATTCTATTCTAAATCTGGCGCATCGCTAGCATTTTCAGCTGCCCCCACTTCTAGTATTTCTCCTTCAAAGGCCGTTTTGACACCAAAAGATTCTAATCCTTTTTCCTGGAGCCACCGACTAAAAACATCGGTATATCCATGAGTGACAATTACCCGAGTAGCTCCCGTAGCAGCTATAGCAGTGTTCAATTCATCCCAATCGGCATGATCGCTGAGTACAAAACCGCGATCGGCGTTGCGCCGACGGCGTGCGCCACGCAAACTCATCCACCCCGAAGCCAATCCTAGAGAGGAAGGTGAAAAACGACTTACCCACGGCGAACCAATCGCTGATGGCGGCGCAATGATGATGCTTCCTGGGTATTCATTTTTTTTGGTCGCTTGGGTTAAGCGCTGGGCGGCTGGCAATTTAATGCCTTGCGCCCGTAAGACCTCGTTCACATTTTCTACCGCGCCATGGGTAAAAATGGTTCCAATGCTGGTATCCAAACCGCTCATCAGGCGCTGGGCTTTGCCGAGTGCATACCCGGCCAATACGCTTACTTTTCCTTCAGCACGATTTTGCAACCACCAAGCGTTGATTTCGGCAAAAATTTCAGCCTGTGGACGCCATTTGTAGACGGGCAAACCAAAAGTAGATTCGGTAATAAAGGTATGACAACGCACGGGTTCAAAAGGCTCGGAAAGTCCATCATTTTCCAGTTTGTAGTCGCCGGAAGCGACCCATACTTCCCCTTGATATTCTACCCGAATTTGAGCCGAACCAATGATGTGTCCCGCCGGATGAAAGGAAAATTTCACCCCATTGATGCTTTTTGTTTCCCCAAAATCCATGGTTTCCACTTGAATAGGACCCAGACGTAGACGAATTACCGGTTTGGCGCTCCGGGTACAAAGGTAGTGATCGTGCCCCCAACGAGCATGATCGGAATGGCCGTGGGTAATCAAGGCGCGCTTGACTGGCTTCCAGGGGTCGATGTAGACGTCCGCCTGGGCGCAATAAATACCGCGATCGTTAAATTCTAAAAGCGCCATAATGATGGATTCTTACTTTTGCTCTAAGTTAAAAAGCAATTTCCCGCCTTTTGTTATTTCTTCATGACTTACTTGCGGCGTTTCGAGTTTTTTTCCATCCCAGCGCATCTCGCGGACAAAATGATTGCCGGGTTTGTTGTTTTTGGCCTCGATTACTATGGTTTTGCCTTCGTAATATTTGGGATTGAGTTGGATGGTTACTTTCGAAAAAAACGGGATCCCCAATTGATAGTCTGGCTTACCGGGACAGGTAGGATACAGTCCCAACATTGAATACACCAACCAGGCCGATAGACCGCCCGATTGATCACTGGCAGGTAGCCCATTGGGTTGGGTGGTAAAAGATTCGGTGATCAGTTGTCGCAAGGTTTGTTGGGTGCGCAATTGAGCGTCCTTGGAGAGGTTGAACAAGTAAGGATAGGCCCAATCGACAGGATTCGCAAATGAAAACAGTTTTTGGTCAAAAAAACGTTGGAGGGTATCGATGAAAGGCCGTTCACCGCCCATCAATTCTACCAAGCCTTTGGCATCATGTGGTACAAAAAAACGGTATTGCCAAGCATTTCCATTGACAAAACCCGTGCCGCCAGCACCCGAAGGCCCAAGCTCACCCGTTGTTGCCCCTGGATTAAATGGCGTTAAAAATTCGCCATTGCCCATTCGGGGACGAAAGAATTTGGTAGCCGGATCAAACAGGATGCGATGCCCTTGAGAAGTACGCTGCAAAAACGTCTGTTCCAAAGGTTTATTTAAAGATTTGGCCAGTTGGGCAATGTTCCAATCCGCCAAATTGTATTCCAGGGTGGTAGAAACCGTTCCCCAAACCTCCTGTCCAGGGCTTCGAGGATTTTGAGTGATGTAGCCAATGTTGTTGAAGTATTCGCTGCTCGCTTTGCGGATGTAGGACGTTTTTTCTACAAAATAGACATTGCGGGTATTGTTTATAATGGCATTATAAGCAATCTCAATATCAAAATCACGGATATGCCGCTGATAGGTATCGCTGATGACAATCCCGGCAGGATCGCCATTGCGGGCATATTTTTCCTTACTGATCAGTTCCCACTGGGGCAACCAGCCGTTTTCCCTGCGCATGGCCAGCAAGGAGTGTACTATGTCCGATTGTACATCCGGGTAAATCAAGCAATAAAGCGGATGCAGGCTGCGATAAGTATCCGGTAAAAAAAGATTGGTATAGCGGTTTCGGCCTTTACCGACCTTCGCTACCGTTTCTTTTTCCATAGCTGGATATTCACCATTTACATCTTGCAGGATATGCGGCTGACTCATGGTATGGTAAAGCGCGGTATAGAATTTGACCTTATCTTCTTCTTGATCGCCTTCCACCTGAATGATTTGCAAACGCTCTTGCCACGCAGCGACTGCGGCGACTTGAATGGTTTCAAATGTTTTATCACCGAGCTCAGTCATAAGATTTAAGCGCGCATTGTCCGTAGAAAGATAGGAGATACCGATTTGCACCTGAAGTACTGGATCGGAGGTAGCAGCAAAACTCGCCAAGGCTTTTACGCTGCCTTTATCGACGCGCAAACGGGTTTCTGGAACAGTTTTGCCATCGAGCAGAATTTGCTGGCGGCTCATCGGGCGATTAAAGCGAATGACAAAGTAGAGGTCGTGTTGACCTTCTTTCCCACAAAACTGGCCATCGGTACGAAACCCTACAAGCTCGGTTGGCGAGGTGAATTGTAAAAAAAACTCGTTTTCACCCGCAGCAAAACTAGCCAAATCAACCAATAACTGCGGTGTAACGCCTGCCGGATAAGTAATTTTTGCCAAACCGCAACGCGGCGTTGCCGTCAGTTCAGTTTTAATTTGTCCCTCCAGCACCACCGAATACATCCCGGGTTTGGCCGTTTCTGCGCTGTATTTTTTGTGTAAATCATGGACATCGTCCTTTTCCAATGCTGGCATGATGGCTACGCCGCCCAATCCCGCACAAGGCGCGCCGCTCAAATGCACAATATTGAACCCATAGATTTCCGGGTTGCCAAATTGATAGATGGTAGCTTCATTGGGGCGCTTCCCTTTATTGTCGGGCGCAAAATGTGTCATCCCAAAAGGGAATCGTGCACCAGGATTTTGATGACCTTCGCCAAGCGTACCAATGAATGGATTAACGTAATGGGTAAGATTTAACTGGTCTGATTTTTGGGCAGTTAAAGACGCAGAAAGGAAAGGAAGAAAAAAGACAAACAACAAGTTCCAATGCTTGCCTGGTGACAATTTTGACGCTTTTATTTTTATCGTTTTTGATTTCATGTAAAAAAAATTTGGCCTCAAGCCTAGCGATAAGTACACTATATCACCGCAGTTTTTAAGATCTCCTCGTAGTAAGCTTCGTAAATGGGTAAAATGACATCAATGTCAAAACGTTTGGCCTGCGCCAGCGCATTTTCCCTAAAACGTTGCAACACCTCATCATCTTTTAAAATAGAGACTGCAAAATAGCCCATCTCCTCTACATTCCCAACTTCACTTAGATAGCCGGTTTCTCCGTGGATGTTCACTTCAGGTAATCCGCCAGCATTGGTAGAAATTACAGGTACTTCACAAGCCATAGCTTCCAAAGCTGCCAAACCAAAACTTTCCTTTTCCGAAGGGATTAAAAAAAGATCCGCTACCGCCATCAATTCCTCAATCGCATCTTGTTTGCCAAGGAAGCGAACATCGTCCTCTAGGTCAAGTTCGCGGGTGAGTGATTCGGCATTTCTGCGCTCCGGACCATCGCCAATAAGCAGCAATTTAGAAGGCATTTCTTTGTTCACAATCGCAAAAATCTTCACCACATCTTCGGTACGCTTTACCTTCCGAAAATTGGATACATGGATGAGAATACGCTCGCCATTGGGTGCAATGGCCTTTTTAAAGTGATCCTTATTGCTTTTTTTAAAGCGGCTAAAATCGATGAAATTGTAAATTACTTGAATATCGCGCGTAATCTCAAAATTGTCGTAGGTCTGTTGACGAAGGCTATTGGAAACCGCAGTTACGCCATCCGATTTGTTGATTGAAAACTGTACCACCGGAGCAAAGGACTTATTTTTTCCAACCAAAGTGATATCTGTACCATGGAGCGTTGTAATCACTGGAAGATAACGGCCTTGGGTCAAGAGGATTTTTTTAGCCATGTAGGCTACCGCTGCATGGGGAATGGCGTAATGAACATGGAGAATATCCAAGTTTTCGTACTGAACCACATCAACCAACTTACTCGTCAGTGCCGTATCATAAGGCGTGTATTCAAACAGTGGGTATTCTTCATCCGTATCTACTTCGTGGTAAAACACATTTTCTTGAAAATGTGAGAGGCGAGCGGGTCGCTTGTAGGTAATGAAGTGGATTTCATGGCCTTTTTTTGCCAACCCAATCCCTAGCTCAGTGGCCATAACGCCACTACCGCCATAGGTAGGGTAACATACGATCCCAATTTTCATTTTTTGCTGATTCTTCCGTTTATGTAAGCATTCCCTGTTACAATAGGGGATACAAATGAGTTTGGGGTTTTGTTGCGAAGCAATATGCGATCCCATACCCAACACCCGCCAAGATCCGAACTTTTATTCCAATTTTAGCATCAAAAAAACCATCTCTTTTTAGAGTGTTTATTCCGTCTTAAAATCGCTGCTTTTTTGTTTAAAATGATTCTAAATTATATTTTTGCCTTCAATTACCCAATTATATTTTTTTATTTTGAAGCAATTCAAAATTTTTTTAACGTTCTTTAAGAACCAATTTTTATCAATTATCTACGTCATTTTCACTCAAATTTTCTTAACCAATGCCAGTGAACATTACAGTAACCATTAACCAAAAAATGTATACCAGCGAGGTGGAGCCTCGACAACTTTTGGTATACTATCTACGAGAATCGCTTCATTTAACGGGTACGCACGTTGGTTGCGATACCAGCAGCTGTGGCGCTTGCACCGTATTATTAGATGGAAAAGCCGTTAAGTCCTGTACCATTTTGACTGCTCAGGCCGACGGTTCCGACATCATCACCGTTGAAGGGATCGGTTCACACGACAACCTACATCCCATCCAAGAAGGTTTCAAAGAAGAACATGGTCTTCAGTGCGGTTTTTGCACCCCTGGTATGATCATGGCTGCGGCTGATCTATTGCAGCGAAATACGGATCCTAACGAACAAGAAATTCGCGAAGCATTAGAAGGGAACTTCTGTCGCTGTACCGGCTATCACAACATTGTACGATCGATTCAGTATGCAGCAAAAAAAATTCAGGACACTAAAGTTGCAGTAATATGACTTATATAGGCAAATCCATAAAGCGGGTTGAAGACAAACGCTTTATCACCGGCAAAGGCCGTTATACCGACGATATCGTCATTCCGGGTATGACCCATGCCGTTATTGTGCGTAGCCCTTACGCACATGCACGCATCCTCAGCGTGGATACCAGCGAAGCTTTGGCAATGCCAGGCGTAGTGGCTATTTTCACTGGCGTTGATATGGCTGCTACCGGCATCGTAGGTGTACCTACTGGATGGGTCGTTAATTTTAAAAATGGCGATACCATGAAGGAACCGCCTCACCCGCTATTGGTCAAAGACAAAGCTTTGTGTGTAGGCGATGGCATCGCCATTGTTATTGCCGAAGACCACGCCACAGCAGTAGACGCGGCAAATGCGGTCAACGTAGAATACGATGTCCTTCCTGCTGTTGCTCACCCGGCTGATGCGGTTAAACCTGGCGCGCCATTGGTACATGATGATGCGCCTAATAACCTCTGCTTCGACTGGCAACTGGGAAATCCGAAGGAAGAGGTGGATGCAGCTATGGCTAGCGCCCACCACATCACTAAGCTAGACCTCATCAATCAGCGCATGATTCCCAATGCCATGGAACCTCGTTCCGCCATTGGGCACTATGATCAAGCTTACGAAAAACATATCTTATATACTACCTCACAAAACCCACACCTTACTCGTCTGTTGATGGCGGCGTTTGTATTGGGAATTCCTGAGCATAAAGTACAGGTGATTGCGCCGGATGTAGGTGGTGGTTTTGGTAGCAAAATTTTCCATTATACTGAGGAAGCCTTGGTCACTTGGTGTTCTAAAAAAATCAATCGCCCGGTAAAATGGACTTCGGATCGTACGGAAGCCTTTTTAACCGATGCGCATGGCCGTGATCATGCAACGACGGCAGAAATGGGATTTGACAAAGACGGCAACATTGTTGGACTACGCGTGAATACGATTGCCAACCTGGGAGCGTACTTGTCTACTTTTGCCCCCGCAGTACCTACTTGGCTACATGGTACGCTGTTGCAAGGATTGTACACCACGCCCAAAATCCACATTGATCTTCGAGCAGTGTTTACCCATACCACGCCAGTAGATGCCTACCGCGGTGCTGGTCGACCGGAAGCAACTTACTTGCTGGAGCGTTTGATCGATACGGCAGCTTTGGAAATGAAGATGGATCCAACTGAATTGCGATTCAAAAACTTCATCCCGCCCTTCGACGGCGTTACAGAGCCCGGATACCAGACGCAAGTGGCACTGGTTTACGATAGCGGCAACTACAAAGGCATCTTGGAGCGCGGTTTGGAAATGGTGGGTTACGAGAAATTCCGTGCCGAACAAGCTGAAGCCCGCAAACATGGAAAGCTCCTGGGTATTGGTTTTTCCACTTATGTAGAAGCCTGTGGTATTGCTCCTTCGGCAGTAGTGGGGGCGCTGGGTGCTCGCGCGGGTTTGTTCGAATCGGCACAAGTGCGCGTACAGCCTACGGGCAAGGTAAGTGTGTTTACTGGCTCGCACTCGCATGGCCAAGGACACGAAACAACCTTTTCGCAAATCGTGGCCGATCGTTTAGGAATTTCAATGGACGATGTCGAAATCATCCATGGCGATTCGGATTCAGTAGCTTTTGGGATGGGGACTTATGGTTCTCGATCGCTTGCGGTGGGTGGTAGCGCAATTGTAAAAAGCTTGGACAAGATATTGGAAAAAGGCGCTAAAATTGCTGCCCATAAGCTAGAAGCTGCCGTAGAAGACCTTGATTACGCTAACGGAAAATGGACGGTAAAAGGCACCGATAAGAGCATCAGCTTTGGCGATATTTCGCTTACCGCCTATGTTCCACATGATTATCCACAGGGTTTGGAGCCAGGACTTGATTTTTCAAGCTTCTATGATCCTACCAATTTTACTTATCCTTTTGGTTGTCATATCGCAGTGGTTGAGGTAGACGCTGAAACGGGCAAGGTAAAACTCAATCGCTTTATCGCGGTAGATGATGTGGGCAATGTAATCAATCCCATGATCGTAGATGGTCAAATTCATGGCGGCTTGGCGCAAGGCATTGGCCAAGCACTACTCGAAGGCGCCGTGTATGATGAAAATGCTCAATTGATGAACGCATCTTACATGGATTATGCCATGCCACGTGCCGATGATCTGCCTTCATTTGAGATTGATCGTACAGTGACGCCCTGTCCACACAACCCATTGGGGGTAAAAGGTGCCGGCGAAGCAGGCTGTATCGGCTCAACCCCCGCGGTTGTCAATGCGGTAATGGATGCGCTGTCTGGTTTTGGCATCAAAAACCTGGAAATGCCAATGACCTCCGAGCGGGTATGGCGTGCGATGAACGGTCATTGATCCAATTTTTTCTTAAAAAAACAAAAAAAAATGATTCCAGCAAATTTCACATACCACCGCGCACATTCGGTTGAGCAGGCTCTAGAATTGCTGAGCAGCACCGAAGATGCCAAAATTTTGGCGGGCGGTCATAGTCTTATACCCGCGCTTAAATTGCGCCTCAACCAACCTGGCGCATTAATCGACATTGGTCGAATTAAGGAGTTGCGGTACATCAATTTGGTAGGTGATCATATTGCCATTGGCGCTGGTGCTACGCATGATGACATCGCCAATTCTGAATTGCTACAAAAACACATCCCGATGGTGCCGCAAGCAGCGGAGTTAATTGGCGATGTTCAAGTACGCAATTTGGGAACTTTGGGAGGTAGCTTGGCGCATGCCGATCCTGCCGCCGACTGGCCTGCGTCAATCATTGCTTCAGGAGCAAGCATTGTAACTAAGAGCAAAAAAGGGGAGCGGGTGATTCCTGCTGCTGATTTCTTTGTAGGTTTTTTCACTACGGCCTTGGAAGCCAGTGAAATCATCACGGAGATCCGTATTCCTGTTACCGCAGCGAATGCCCATTCCAGCTATCAGAAGTTCATGCAACCGGCTTCGCGTTTTGCGATAGTAGGTTGTGCAGCTGTAGTATTGGTCCATAACGGCGTGTGCGAAAAAGTACAGGTTGCCTTTACGGGCGTAGCTGATACCCCATTCCGCGATGGCAATGTGGAAGCAGCTTTAGTAGGCAAGGCACCTAGCGCTGAAAACATCCAAGCAGCTGCTAACTTAGCCGCTCAAGGGGTAGATTTACTCAGTGACAACTCTGCTTCCGCTGAATACCGCCATCATCTGGCTCGAGTTTATGCCAAAAGAGCATTGAAAGAAGCCATAGGATAACATTATGATCAAGCAAAAGAGGTTGTCGAGTCATGATTTTTGACCCAGACAACCTCTTTTTTATTTTTCCCATTTATGTCGCAGCACATTTCTTTAGTTGAAATTGAAAAACGCTTAACTGAACAAGCGTACGTAACAGAACAGTCGATCGTGTTGTCGGTTTTTTTGGCGATGAGTCTTGAAAAACCTTTGCTGATCGAAGGCCCGGCAGGGGTAGGCAAGACCGAAATAGCCAAGGTATTGTCCAAAATTTTGAATACCGACCTGATTCGGCTCCAGTGTTACGAAGGTCTTGATGCCAGTCATGCCCTTTATGAATGGAACTACCAGCAGCAATTGCTGTACCTCAAAATGGAGGAAAGCGAAAAAACGACCCTGGAAGAAAAAGAAAAAACCATCTTTAGCGAACGTTTTTTGCTCAAGCGCCCCTTGTTACAAGCCATTACCCATCATCAATCACCGGTGTTGCTGATTGATGAAATTGACCGTGCAGACGAAGAGTTTGAAAGTTTTCTTTTGGAAGTACTATCTGATTGGCAGATTACGATTCCCGAAATTGGTTCTATTCCCGCTACCCACAAACCCGTGGTGATCGTTACCAGCAATCGGGTGCGGGAATTATCGGAAGCGCTGCGGCGACGGTGTCTGTACTTGTGGATCGATTACCCCAGTTTTGACAAAGAGCTGCAAATTGTACGCAGCAAAGTGCCTCAAATTGATGCGCAATTGGGTCGCCAGATCTGTGCTTTTATGCTAGAAGTACGGCAAATGCGTTTGGAAAAAATCCCCGGAGTGGCCGAAACCCTGGATTGGGCCATGGCCTTGTCAGCTTTGCACATCGACTACTTGGACAAGGCTATTGTAGAATCCACCTTGGGGGTTGTGCTTAAAGACTGGCAAGACATCCGGCAGGTGCAGGATTCACTCACTTCATTGCTGGAAAAAGTAGGTGCCATCTCCAAATTTGACGACCTATAATGGATTTGATTCAACGCCACACCTCTCTTAGCGCGAATATGCTGGCCTTTTGTAGGTATTTGCGGCCACATGGGTTCACCATTGGTCCGGCGGAAACGATGGTTCTTTTCAAAGCCTTGGAATTACTAGACCCTTTTCGCGATGCGGAAATGCTGCGAATTAGTATTCGCATTACTTTAGCCAAAACCCGTGGGCAACAACTCAAATTTGACGAACTCTATCCCCAATATTGGCGGGAATTGGAAAAAGCGGTGGATTCAAAAATTGCTAAAGATAAAAAACCGGAGCAATCGGCTAAAAAACAGCCTGCAACTTCTATACAGGCACTCAAAAGCTGGTTACACGGCAAACCAACGGAAGAAGAGATTCAGTTGGCACAGTTTAGTGCTCAGGAATCCAATGCCCGCAAAGACTTTTCCCTTTTCAGCCCCAGCGAACTACAAGAGATCAACCAGTTGATCCAACAAATTACCCGAACTTTGGCGCGGCAAATCAGTCGCCGCTGGGAACGATCTCATACCCCAAAAAAGCTGGACTTACGCCGCACCATGCGCAAAAACCTACGTCGTGGTGGCGAATTAATGGAATTGGAACAACTTAGGCCGCAAAAACGCAAAACACAATTGGTGCTGTTGTGCGACGTCAGTAAATCGATGGATCTGTACAGCCAATTTTTGATTCAGTTTATCTATGCTTTTCAAAGCGCCAACCAGCGGATTGAAAGTTTTGTTTTTGCTACTGATTTGCACCGAGTAACTTCCGCACTGAGAACAGGAGATTTTCAATTGGCCTTACAAAAACTGACGGAAGCTGCGCCGGGTTGGTCAGGTGGTACGCGCATTGGAGGTGCATTGGATCAATTTTGCCAGGAATACCGTCGGTTGCTCCATCGCAATGCCACCGTACTGATCCTCAGTGATGGCGTTGATACTGGCGATATTGAGTTATTGGAAAACAGCATGTCCATCATCCACCGTAAAGTAGATCGCATCATTTGGCTTAATCCACTGGCGGGTCGACCGGGTTATGCGCCGGAGGTACGGGGTATGCAAGCGGCCATGCCTTTTGTCGACATTTTTGCTCCATTGCACAATGTGGAAACCTTAAGAGCACTTGGAAAAATAATTGGCTGATTCATCCTTGGCTAGAGTACTTCCATAAGGGTACGGAAAGCCACGTATTTGTTATGAAATTTATCAGCTTGCTCTTTTTGGAGGCGCGGTGCGTCCTCTTTTTGATAGCGCTGAAACGTTTCCAAGTCTTTGGTAAAATATTGGATGGCATAGGTATGCCCATCCTCCTCTTCATGTAGCAACCGACAAATGCGGTGACTGGTAAACTTACCCGTATTGATAACCTTAGGAATATGCTCTTTGCGCATCCAGTCCAACCATTCTTCGTGAACGTCGGTATCAATTTTTAAAGTGACGTTGTAGAGCAACATAAGCTACGAAACAGAATTTTTTTGAAAAATTATACCCGATTGATTTGCGCGCCAATGGCTTTTAGGCGCTGCTCAATAAACTGGTATCCCCGATCAATTTGATTGATGTTGTAAATCACACTTTTACCTTTTGCGGATAAAGCAGCGATCAACAAGGCTACCCCAGCACGAATATCTGGCGAGGTCATCTGGATACCTCGCAAATGATGCCGCCGATTAAGTCCAATCACCGTGGCGCGGTGGGGGTCGCACAAAATGATTTGAGCCCCCATATCGATGAGTTTATCAACAAAAAAGAGGCGGCTTTCAAACATTTTTTGGTGCACCAGTACACTGCCTTTGGCCTGGATCGCTACTACTAATATGATGCTCATGAGATCGGGTGTGAAGCCGGGCCAAGGCGCGTCATAAATGGTGAGGATGGAACCGTCGATAAAATTCTGGATTTCGTATTCTTCCTGGGCTGGAACGTGGATGTCGTCGCCTTGAATATCGAGTTGAATACCCATTCTTTCAAAAATCCGCGGAATGATTCCAAGCTCGTTAATGCCCGCGTTTTTGATGGTAATATCTGATTGAGTCATGGCTGCCAAACCAATAAAGCTACCGACTTCGATCATGTCGGGGAGTAACTTTAACGATCCGCCATGAAGCCCTTCTACCCCTTCGATGGTTAGTAGATTAGAACCTATGCCTTGGATGTGAGCACCCATTTGGATAAGCAGTCGACACAATTGTTGTAGGTAAGGCTCGCAAGCAGCATTGTAAATGGTGGTCGTACCCTTGGCCAAAGAAGCAGCCATCAGCACATTGGCAGTACCAGTTACGGAAATTTCATCCATCAGGATATAAGTCCCTTTGAGTTGCTGGGCTTCCACAAAATAAAGATTGCGATCAGCATCGTATTTGAACTCGGCGCCCAGCATTTGCAAACCCAAGAAGTGGGTATCTAGTCGTCGCCGACCAATTTTATCCCCACCCGGTTTGGGTAAAAAAGCACGACCAAATCGAGCCAACAAAGGGCCGATAAGCATTACAGAACCCCTTATCCGACTAGCTTTTTGATGAAAAGCAGGAGAGTCCATGTAATCCAAGTCAATCTCGCTGGCTTGCAGGGTATAAGTATCCGTACCGATTTTTTCGATTTTCACGCCAAGCCCTTCCAACAGATCGAGCAACAAGATGACATCCTGAATAGCTGGAACATTGGAAATGGTTATTTTTTCCTTGGTCAATAAGGGCACACAAAGCACTTGCAAAGCTTCGTTTTTGGCACCTTGGGGAGTGATTTCACCACTGAGCGGATGACCTCCTATCACTTCAAAAGCATCTAAGGTCATACCCCTTACTTCCGTTTATTGTTGGTGCGTGGTTGATTGAAATTCTTGTTGGGGCGATTGTTGCCAAAGCTACGACCGCCTCCATTGCCATCGCGGCTATCGCGACCTTCACGGCTGTCTCTACTATCTCTAGTATCGCGGTTGTCGCGACCACCTTCACTTCGACCATCCCGGCTGCCATAGTTGTTGCTGCGATAAGTCCCACCTTGGCGATTGTTGGTTGTCGGATTCGGGCGACGGCGATTGATGCTGCTAGAATTGTTGGCGTTGGTCAAGTTCTCGATGCTCGTATTTTCGCTCAAGGTGAGTCGACCTTCCGAAAGCGCTTCCAAATCCGTTTTGATGACCTCATCGCTTACAAAATGCTCCTTATTCCAGGTGCGGTAAGCCAACTTCATGTAAGAAGCAATCGTTGCTACAAACCCATCGCGTTTGGGGCCAAGCGGCATTTCCAGAGCGCGCGCAATCAAGCGTTGTACATTATTGCCATAGTGGCGGTATTTTGCATCACGAACCGGATACTCTACACGGTCGGGTTTTTTCATTGTATCAGCAATAGAAGGAATCAGGCCATTGGGTGCTTTTACCCGCAGGTCATAATCGGCAATCCGAAAAGCATGTTTCCACAACTTTTCTTTGTAATCCTCCATATTTCGATTCTGAGGGTGCATCTGCATCATCAGCTCAATGATTTGTTCTACAAATTGTTGACGATGTTTATCGTCTTCAATGGTTTTGGCGTAACGAATCAGGTTCTGAACGTTGCGTCCATATTCGGGAATGATGAGCTCGTCTTTTTGAGAGTTGTACTCCATTTCCATTGGCTCTTTCTTATTGATCATTTTTAGTTTTGTATCTCTTTAAATCCTATTTACAAAGTTAGAGCATCACCCCTCAAGTTAGGTAACTATTCAACGGTAACTGATTTTGCTAAATTTCGGGGTTGATCCACATTGCATCCTCGTGCGACGGCAATATGATAAGACAACAATTGCAGTGGAACAACGGAAAGTAGCGGCGATAAAGGCTCTTCTGTTTCTGGAATTTCAATGGTATAATCAGCAATTTTACTGATGGTATCGTCTCCTTCCGGAACGATGGCAATTACCCGTCCTTTCCGAGCTTTCACTTCTTGAATATTGCTCACAATTTTATCGTAGGCGCTTTTATTGGTAGCAATCACGATGACGGGCATGTTTTCGTCGATAAGCGCAATCGGCCCGTGTTTCATTTCAGCAGCAGGATATCCCTCGGCATGAATATAAGAAATCTCTTTGAGCTTTAGCGCGCCTTCCAAGGCCACTGGGAAATTATAACCCCGCCCTAAATAAATGGCGTTGGTACAATCTTTGATTTCCTGCGCAATGTACTTTATTTTACTGTCTTGTTCCAGTACTTTTTTTATCTTCTCGGGTATCAAGGTCAGTTCGGTCAATAAACGCCGATAATACAGTTCGGAAATGGTGCCCCGACGATGCGCTAAATCAAGCGCCATAAGGGTAAGCAAGGTCACCTGTCCTGTAAACGCCTTGGTTGAGGCCACTCCGATTTCCGGCCCAGCATGGATATAGGAACCAGCATCATTCATGCGGGCTATCGAAGAGCCTACCGAATTGACTACACCATAAAGCAAAGCTCCTTTTTCTTTAGCAATTTCCAAAGCAGCCAGAGTATCCGCAGTTTCTCCTGACTGGGAAATAGCGATTACCACATCCTTTTCATTCAGGATAGGGTTGCGATAGCGAAATTCTGAAGCATACTCCACTTCGACGGGTATCCTAGCAAGGTCTTCAAACAAGTATTCACCGATTAAGCCTGCATGCCAAGAAGTGCCGCATCCAATCATGATAAATCGCTTGGCTTTGGTAATACGCTGAGCGTATTGTTCTACGCCACCCAAGTTAATCCAACCTTCCTCGGCATTCATGCGGCCACGCATGCTGTTGCGCAGCGAGGTGGGTTGCTCATGAATCTCCTTGAGCATGAAATAATCATACCCGCCTTTTTCCAACATCTCTATTTGCATGTCCAGCTCCTGGACGAAAGGGGTCTGAATTTGGTTGCCAATATTTTTGATGTCTAAATCGCCCTGTCGATTGACCACGGCAATTTCTTCATCGTTGAGGTAAACTACTTTGTTGGTGTGTTCAATGATAGGGGTGGCATCGGAAGCCAAAAAAAACTCCTTATTGCCTATCCCAATCACCAAGGGGCTGGCTTTGCGGGCGGCGATCAATTTATCGGGCTCCTTTTGATCCAATACCACGATGGCGTAAGCTCCAACTACCCGGGTCAAAGCGCTTCGTACGGCCTCTTCGATCGACAAGTTGTCGCGCTCTTGAACTGCTTGAATGAGGTTGACCAGTACTTCGGTATCGGTATCACTAAAAAAAGTAAAGCCTTCTTTTTGGAGTGCTTTTTTTAATACGTCATAGTTTTCAATGATGCCGTTGTGTACCAAGGCAATTTCGCCATTGTTGGAAAGGTGAGGATGCGCATTGACATCGTTGGGTTCGCCGTGGGTAGCCCAGCGCGTATGTCCGATACCAGCTGTTGCATTGATGGGTTGATTCAGGGCAAATTCTTCTAATTGACTGACTTTACCCTTTTTTTTATAGATCAGTAGTTCACCATTTAAAAGTGCCACGCCTGAACTATCATATCCGCGGTATTCCAATCTTTTTAAACCTTTGATTAACCTTGGATATGCTTCTTCTGAGCCGATATAAGCGACGATTCCACACATAGTCTTAGTTTTGCGTTCTACGAATTTGGGTTAAGTGATTGTTTTTTTCTACAAAAACAAATCCAATTCAAGATAAATTGGGTTTGCTTTTACATGAACGTATTTGTCTGCAATGTTTGAACAGTCCAACACAAGTATTTTATAGAGGAAAAAATCTCCATTTTTAACCTCGACTACGCTCATTTTATTTGTTCAACTGCGTATAAGTCAACCGTAATTTTGATTTAAAGTTAGGATTATTGGTGTTGTAAAAAACAACCCGACCCCCTTTATCTGATCGAGGAAAAACCCCAACATATAGATTAGGATCTTTAATTTTTCCTAGTAACACCTTTTGCAAGTGGTTACTCAACAACATTTTGTACGTAGCTGGAGCCGTTTCGGTTGCCGGGATATAACTTCCGCCAAACCGGGTAGTCAAGCTTCCTCCGGCAAGAATAAAATCATCGATTAGTCGTAAAATCCCATCTTCATTATCCTTATAAAACAGAGCGATCTGAGAGGCAGGAGTAAAAATAGGGTCGTCGTTAACGTCTTTAGCAACTTGTAGAACTAGTTCAGCTTGGTTAACGATGACGTTTTTTAGTTTGAGTAAGCTGGGGAAAGAAATTTTACCATAAGAGCCGCCTAAACCTTGAACAAGCATATAATCCTGAGGTTTGTTGGGATCAGAAAGGTATTTCCCAAGAATGGAGCCATTTCGGTCGAATCGAAAAGCGCTTATCCTTGGAATCAAAGGCACCCCGTTGGATTGCAGATCCACTAAATAGCGATACTGGCGATTTACTCCATTTTCATTGTAATAGATAAAAATACCTGAACGTTGAGTGACCACATTAAAGGAAGTTAACCCTTTGTCGTTAGATACCGGCTTTAAGTAAATACCTTTGAATTTAGCAATAAATAAGGTATCCAAAATATAAATGCTCGTATCCGCATCAATTAATCTTTGTCCAAAATCTTTGTTGAGAGGTATCCGAATCTGCCCAGGCAATCTTGTACGTACTACACCACCTATCGCGCCAGGATGAGCAAAAACATTGACGTTCGCGCTATCAATTCTCGGCAGGAAAGATCCTTTTCCAATTAGGTTGTTTAGACTCAATTTAGTGTCAGAAAAATAGGTAGTGTATCTACTTAAGGATTCACTGAGCTCATAGACCTCCATTGTAAATGGTTGGGTACGAGAACCATACACTCCAACGGTATCAACTGGTAAAACCAATACGATAGAATCTATTCGGGGTTTGGTGATGAAGATGGTTCCATTAGAGTCTGGCACAAACTGGCCATAATAACTGGCTTCACTAATACCAAAAAGCGGATCCACCATTCTTCCAAACAAATGGCGGCTTAATGCACCTTGGGGAGAAAAAACTTGAACGGAATCACCCTTTACGGTCTGAGATATTATTTTGAAGGTATCGACAAAGACTACATTGGCCTGGTCTTCCCTCAACAGATTAGAACCTACTCCGGTAGGATCGGTGCAACAAAAGAAAATAACTGTTGCCGCCAGTGCGAAGGCAATTCCTGAAAAAAACTTCTTCATGATCTGATTTAATTAAGCATTCCTAAGGCGCTACAGGTTCTCCCATGAGGCCTTTGTAGAAACTGAAATAAGCGGCAAGATAACCCTCGCCTTGAACGTCCAGTACTGGTTTGTCGGTTTGAATGAATGCTGCTTGAACGGCTTCACTCAGACTTTCGCTGCTTTTCACTATCCCATCCGAAAACGCAATCGCGCCTTGATTGAGTATGATACCTGTTTCGTCCTGATAAGCCGACAAATCATCTCCAGAAAGGTTGTTGATGGATGCTTTTGCTAGAAAAGAATCGTCAACAAAATGATCCAGTGATTCATTGTAGACAGAATACACCACTTTGGTATGAAGGAAAAGGGGATCCGTTTTGTAGGCCGTCTTCAAGTACAAAGGAACCAAGCTGGTCAACCAGCCATGACAATGCACAATGTCGGGAGCCCAACCAAATTTCTTGACCGTTTCTATAACGCCTTTGCAGAAAAAAACCATCCGGTCGACATTGTCGTCAAACGGCTTGCCTTGTTCATCGGTAAAAACCGATTTGCGGCGAAAGAAATCATCGTTGTCTAAGAAATATACCTGCATCCGCGCTTCAGGTAAAGATGCAACCTTGATGATCAAAGGATAATCTTCATCATCAACGATGATGTTCATACCTGATAACCTTACCACTTCGTGCAGCCGGTGCCGACGCTCGTTTATCGAACCAAATCTTGGCATCAGCACCCTGATTTCCATACCCTGCTCCTGGATGTACTGCGGCAATTTGCGGGCAATTTCAGATATCTCAGAGGCTGCCGTATAAGGCTCCATTTCCTGCGAAACAATCAACACTTTCTTCTTACTCATATAGCCGGGAAATATTTATTCCATTTCATCCTCAAAATAACGCCTCAAAGGCGACTGCAAAATTAACTAATTAAGCGCACTTTTCCTTACTAATGAGCAACTTAATACAGCATGAACAAAATGGTTTATCTTTAAGTTGAATAAATCATCGATCATGTACCTTTTCCAAACTGCCAAAGAACTGCAAAACCATATACAAAACCTGCATCAGCAAGGTATTTCAATCGGCTTCGTCCCTACGATGGGTGCTTTGCACGCTGGTCATCTATCCTTGATTGAAGAGGCTAAAAAAATCGCCGATTGCTCGGTATGTAGCATTTTTGTGAACCCTACTCAATTCAACGACCCCAAGGATCTTGAAAAATATCCGCGTACGCCAGACAAAGACGCCCAACTCTTGGAATCGGTTGGTAACGACATCCTATTTATGCCAACGCCCGAGGAGGTGTACCCTCAGGGTCTGAATACACACTTGGAGCTGGATTTTGGTACCTTGGCAGGGGTAATGGAAGGCGCTTTTCGTCCTGGTCATTTTCAGGGAATGGCAGAGGTAGTAAAAAGACTACTCGACTTGGTCACCCCTGAGATCTTACTCATGGGCCAAAAAGATTTCCAGCAGTTTACCATTGTCAAACACATGATCAAACAACTTGCTATGCCCACTCAATTGGTCATGGGAGCAACAGTGAGGGAAACCGACGGAGTGGCTATGAGTTCCCGAAATGTGCGGCTATCCCCGGAAAACCGATCAAAAGCGCCGGTTATTTTTGAAACCCTGCAATGGGCAAAAAAAATGTTGCGCACCTTGCCTCTAAAAACCATTCAAGAAATGGCGTTGCAAAAACTCCAATCCGTTGGATTTGAGCCTGAATATTTTGAAATCGTCAATACGGATACGCTCATGAGCATCAATGATCCCCTTGATGCTACGGCAATTGTAGCTTGTACAGCCTTATGGGCAGGCGGCGTCAGATTAATTGATAACGTGATTTTGACTGATTAGAGTTGGCGCCAAAGTATGATTGAAGGCAATCCGACTTATAAATCTATTTTTAACAACACTGGACAATGATCCGAGTGAGTAGCTTCATTTAATTGGCGGGCTTCTAACAATCTGTCTTTAAGGTTGTCGGTAACGGATTGATAGTCAATGCGCCATCCTTTGTTGTTTTTCCTTGCACCCGCTCTAAAACTCCACCAACTGTACTCTACTTTAGCGGGGTGAAGCGTTCGGAATGCATCGGTAAATCCACTGTTGAACCATTTGGTCATCCATTCCCGCTCTTCTGGTAAAAAGCCGGATGATTTTTTATTCCCTTTGGGATCGTGGATGTCAATTTCATAGTGGGCTATGTTGTAATCGCCAACGATGATCAATTTGGGTCGAGTTTGAGCCAATTCGTGCGCCCACTGAAAAAAATCATCCAAAAAAGTCATTTTGAAAACTTGGCGCTCATCACCGGTAGTACCTGAGGGGAAGTAACAATTAAGCACAGTCCAATCGCCAAAATCCGTTCGAAGAATGCGTCCTTCGCGGTCGTATTTTTCAATGCCACAGCCTAGCTCAACAAAATCAGGTTTTTGACGAGAAAAAGTTGCCACGCCGCTATAGCCCTTTTTTTCCGCCGAATACCAATGGTGGTGGTATTTCATATCGTCCAGAAAATAATTATCTACCTGATCTGAAGTAGCTTTTATTTCTTGCAAACAAACGACATCGAAATCGCCTTGCTGCATCCATTCTGCAAAGCCTTTGCTAAGCGCCGAACGTATGCCGTTGACATTATAAGAAACGATTGTTTTTGACATGGCCAAAAATGTCTTTGATTTACCTCAAAGGTAGTTTTTAACCACCAGCGAGCTTTGAGGAATGACTCATTCCTTAGCTTTTTCTTAAAAATCCATTCCGAGAGCTAGGTACAAGCGCGGTTTTTGAACCTGCCGCGTTTCGATGCCCCAGGCATAATCAGCGCGAATAAAGTAGCCAAACAACATGGTTCGCGCGCCAAATCCATAGCCGGCAACGATGGGATCACGGAAATAATTAACGGTTACATTGATCACGTTCCCATCTTTAAATACCGAGGTATTCAGCGGGTTGTCGAATCTAAATGGCGTTTTTCCTTCCCAAGCTGTACCTACATCAAAAAAGCCGACAAGCTGAAAGTTTTTCAGCAGTGCCGATTGAATGTGTTTAGAGAGGTATTGGAAAACGGGGACCCGCAGTTCGGTATTAGACAACACATACGAGCTACCATTGCGGATATTGATGGGGAAACCGCGCAAATTAGCAGCCAGAGCCTGAAAAGCAAAATTACCTGTAGGAATGGTGATGTTTTGATTGGTTTGAGGAATCAACCAGTTGTCGACCCCGCCCAAAAAATACAACATCCGCTCCGAACCAAAGGAAGTGTTTCCAGCTAAACGAGTTGCCAAAACCGAATAACGCAATACTTTTTGGTAGTGCCGAATGTCCATACCCAAGATGGTCATGAAGCCATTGTTGAATCCCAAGCTCAAGCCATTGGTATTCGACAAATTGAAACGCTTAACGGTTTCGGCAAAAAATCGATACCGCGTCCCATTCCGGATATTCATGGAAACATCAATCGTATTGTCAAAGACATATTCTAATCTAAAACCAATACGCGATACGTTTTGGGTAGGCGTATTAAAGGTGTTTTTATCAGTAACCAACTGAGCCAACTGATCTCTACGTAAGGTAAACGTACCCCGCAAACTCCGAAAAACATCCAAAGGGTAACGCAAACCATACTGCCCAAGAAGAATATTGGATTCTTGACGTTTGGGCTCAATGGTATTGGTTTGTTGGTTGATGCGGTAATTCCGCAAATACACAGAATAAATCTGATCCAACCTTTTTTTCTTGTTCTGATAGGTCAAGTAATATTCGGCGCCATTAAAAGTGGTAGGAATCCGAATACCCCCTTCAAATTCATAATCTTCAAACAAGTCCTTGATGTTGGCTTTGAACAAAATCCCAACTTGAGGAACTTGAAATCCGTTGGGATTAGCGGCAATATTTTGCAACCCTTCAAATAGCAAATTGTTGTTGACTTCCGTGTTCATGTAATCCGTACGGTACTGCTGCCGGTAAGGCGTAGTCCGTGATGGATTAAGCAAATACAGCGGTTTTCTCATACCTGGCAAAATAAAAGGAAGCGGTGTTCGCGGATTGGCCGGAGTAGTGGCTTGGGTAACCCGTGTAGAATCGACAACGGGTTCTGTATTGGTGATCGAAGGTAAAGCCGGTAAAAGATTTTTTGATGTCGGTTGTTGCACCGTCAGTATCTTTATAGCCGGAGCATCAAACTCACTTTGAAATAGAAATCCATCGGGAATATCATCCACTTTACTTGTATCGGTAGCGGGTTTATCTATTTTTTCCTGAACAATTGGAGCTGGTAGTACTGGCGCAGGAATAGGCGTAAGTTCAGCAGGCGGTGTAGGCGTTGGCTGAGGTGCCGTTTCTGTTGGCACTGGCGCAGGCAATACGGGAATAGCCGGAATAATGAACTCTGGAATTTTCAATCCCAGGGTGTCAATCGGTTGTGCTTTGGGTTGTTTGGTTTTTAGCATCCACAGCTCAAACATAGTAGGCAAGGACTCCACCTCGGTTTGAGGATCAATGGTTTGGATATAGAATTTTCTTCGCCCCGGTTGAGGTATCATTTCAACCACTTTTTTTGAAGTAGCAGAACTGTGCTGAAACCACAAGTTATAGGCGTAGTTGGTTTGTGAGTGGGTAATGGCTTTTTGCTTTACAACCGGTAAAATTTGTACTGTATCAATCAGCGTACTATCAATTTGTGCTAAGGAAGAATCAATCGGTAAATCTAATTCCGACCCATCGGTAAGCAGTACATGCTGCACATAGTGATGAATGTAGTCCTCCAAATGCCCTACTTCTCGATTATAAATTCCACTGCGATCACTCAGGTAAGAGAAAAAAGAAGTATCTACTGCCATAGGTTGGCGTTCATTCGCAAAAGGGGTTTTGGTGACCTGCACCAGTTCCTTGTTGTTGTTTTGCAAATCTAGGTAGTAGATGTCAAATGTCTCGATGGGCAAAATGCTATCCGCCCGCATCTTCTTAGGAGCTGCTTCAGGACGATTGGAGGCAAACAAAACACCCTTGTGGTTGCGCACATTAACCACGGTTGCCTCTACATCATCATAGATATCGTTGGTTAATCGCTGGCTTTGTCGAGTACGTAAAAAATAGGAATACAAATCCGTTTGACCACTTACCGTACCGGAGAAAATCATCGAATTTGGATCAATAAAGTCTATGCTATAGAGTCGCTGAAATTGCTCAGAAAGGAGAACAGTCTTCATTTTATGTTTGTACGCATCATAGGTAGCCATTTTCAAGTTGTCGCGATGCTCATAAACCAATACCAGATCACGCCCGCTGGGATTCCAAGCCAAAAGGGGATAAACATAGTCTGTAGCTTGCAATGCGTTCCGGTAACCTTCCTTAAAAATTTTCTTTTTCTTGTTCGTTTTTAGATCATAAACGTATACCGAAGCTCGGCCAATCTCATTGAGAACATAGGCCAATTTGGAGCCGTCAGGACTTAATTTAAGTTGGGTAACCGGCAGCTGGTCGCGTTTTTTGAAAGTAATGGTTTGCGTCAAGGGCAAGACGCGGCTTTTGCTTTCGTTGAGGTAGCGGTTGCGGAAGTACTCCTCCCACTCTTTAATAATGGACTGATAAGATTTGTCAAGCACATATAAAAACCCGCTTTCGATACTCCTGTTGATGCGCGTAAGGTAAAGCAAATTGGAAACGGTGGTACGTCCATATCTTTCGCTGATAAAATACCAAATAGACTGCCCCACCAAGCGAGGGTTTTTTTCGGAAAAACGCTCAAACCGTTTGTATTTACCCGACAAAAACATCGTACGAAGTTCGTTATCGTTCTGGGTGTTCCAAGATTCTCCTGCATAAGCCACCAAACCTGATTTGAACCAGTTGGGCAAATTGAGCATGACTGCGTTTTGAACAATTTCCTGAATATTGGCTCCGTAAAGCATGGTATTTAAGTATACCGCCGCAATACCCTCACGTACCTGTTTGCGCAAATCTCGATAACTGCCATTATAGTACACAAATATGGTGGTTCCAGATACTTTGGTTTCGCCGGTAGTATTGGCAAAAAGATCTTCAGAGCCGATGTTGCTCTGCTTCACATCCGTGATGTCTGAATAAACAATAATCTGGAGCTTCTCATTCAGTCGGTGTTCCAACAAAGCTTGAATTTCATCAAAATCAAATTCAGCCATTTGAACTACTTTTTGACCTACTGTACGGGACTTTCCGTACCAATAGACAAAAAAGTTGTCGCTTTCATATTGCGACCATTCCGCAAAGTCATTGTGGTATTGTACTCGGTTTTTACCAAATTTTACCTGGGTTCCGCCGGTTGTTGCCTGAGCACTCAGCATACTTGGAAGTGCGAGGTAAATTAGCCCGCAGCATAAATAGAGAAATTGTCGCATAGTACTGTTTTACAACTAAAAGGACACTTAATGTGAGCATCCAGTTTAACCAAACGAAAGGTTATTCTTGTAGGTTTCAATAAAGTTTAGCTTCTTGCCTTAGATACCAATCAAAATAACGATTTTTGTAATAGCAATCAAAGAAAATTAGCAAAAAGTATGGCTGATGTAATCCAACTTACGTTTAATGCATTTCAAGAGAACACCTACATCGTTTATGACGCGACAAAGGCTTGTATTATTATTGATCCGGGTTGTAATTCTGATGAAGAACGAGAAAAACTGGTTAAAGAGATCAAACGCTTGGATTTACGCCCCGAACGATTGATCAATACCCACTGCCATATTGATCATGTTTTTGGCAATCGTTTTGTAGCCGACACCTTTGGATTACAACTCGAAATACATGAAGGGGAGCTCCTCGTATTGGAAACTGCGCCTCAGGTTGCTGCTCTCTACAATATCCCTTACAAAAGCCAATCTCCTCTACCTGGAATGTTTATTACTGACAATCAAGTTATTTCTTTTGGCCAAACCCAACTGGAAGCTATCTTTACACCTGGTCACTCGCCTGCAAGTTTGTCATTTTTTTGTGCCGCCGACGCTTTTTTAATCGCTGGTGATGTTCTTTTTTTTGAAAGCATTGGCCGAACGGATTTACCAGGCGGAGATCATCAAAGGCTGCTAGATAGCATTCATACGCGTCTATTACCTTTAGGAGATGAGGTGACCGTTTGGCCGGGTCATGGTCAAAAGACCGTTATTGGATACGAAAAGCGCCACAACCCTTTTTTGCATTAAGCAAAAAATTAAGTTAAAAGGTTATTGGCTTAAAAGAATTTACATGTTGAATCCCAGTATACTCATTCTCGAGGACGATCTAATCACTCAGTATTGGGTAAAAAAATTGGTCTTGGATCGTTGCCCTGCCGCCGAGGTGGTTCACGTTTTTGCTTCCGTACGTGAGGCCGTTCATGCTATGGAAAATTTTCATTACCATATCGTTTGTACCGATGTCATGCTGGAAGATGGACATAGCTTCGAGGTATTTCAAAAAATTCCCAATCAGAACCCTATCCTGTTGTTTTTTTCTTCACATACGGAGTTTGCTATTCCTGCGCTACGCGCTAAAGCGGTTGATTACCTCCTCAAACCATTTAAGGTACAAGATTTTAACGCTGCCTTTGATCGTTGTTTGGAAATTTGGAAATCTGCTGAAACAAATACTTCTGTTCAAATTGAAGTCAGCGCTCCTGAACAGATCATGTTAAAAACCCAAAACGCGCTGTATTTGGTAAAAGTATCGGACATTCTTTATTGCCAGTCGGAAGGCGCTTACACGACCTTTTTTATCAATGATGGCAAAAAACATATATTGTCCCGGAGCCTCCGTGAAGTGGAGGATTTTTTAGTCAACCAGCCCCTGTTTTTTAGAATACATCAATCCTACATCATCAACTTAAAGTACGCAAAGTCTTTTTTGCGCCAACAACGCATGACGGCAATCATGGTTGATGGTTCTGAACTTCCAGTTGCTGAACGGAGGAGAAGTGAATTACTTTCCGTTCTCGAGCAGTTTCCGCATTTGTAATGGACTTACATTTGGTGTAGCGGCAATAAAAAAGGCGCTCCGCAAATGCAGAGCGCCGTCATTAGAACGCTGTAAAATTATAACTCAGAAAATCTTAATCACTTTGATATTAATTACAAATGCTAAATTACTACTAAACTTCTGATTTAAGCACTTTGCCTGAATTTCAGTTTATATTCGTAGGCTTCTGATTTGAATTTGCGCTCCCCAAAATTATTTTATCCATATTTAGTGTCAATTTAACACCATCTAAAGAAAAATCTCAATTTTGATCTCAATTCTTATCCCGCAATGTCAATTTATTGATAACGCCTTTTTTGCAAATTTACGTGTTGCCATGCCTACTTTTTAGCTCCAGGGGGACAGTTATTGCGTAAAAACTCCGTAAACAAACTTGATAGGTGTTTTCGAGTTCCTTCTCCTTCAAAGATGCCGTGCGTCCGATTCGGATAAGGCATGAATTGAAACAGCTTCCCCTGTTTGATCAATTCATTGACCAGTGCTTCCGAGTTTTGGTAGTGGACATTGTCATCACCAGTTCCATGTACCAATAAGAGCTTGCCTTTAAGATTTTTGGCATGGGTGATGGCGGCACCGGCTAGATAATCTGCTTTATTTTCTTCCGGTAAGCCCATGTACCGTTCAGTATAGATATTGTCATAAAACAAGGAATTGGTAACTGGCGCTACCGAAATACCCGTTTTGTAGATATCGGGGTATTGAAAAAGCAAGTTCAATGTAGAAGAGCCGCCGCCACTCCATCCCCAAACCGCAACCCGATCTTTGTCGATGTATGGCCATTCGAGTATTTTCTTAGCACCCATCGCTTGATCACGGATATTGATCTGACCAAGTTTGCTGTAAATGGCTTTCCGCCAAGTACGACCTTTGGGCGCGGGTGTACCTCGGTTGTCCAAAGAAATTTGTACGTATCCATCCGCAGCCATATCGCCTTGGTACAAAGCGCCGCCCTGACCTCCAAAATTGTCGTTCACCGTAGTGGAAGCAGGTTCTCCGTATACCGTAAACAAAACCGGGTATTTTTTTTGCGGATCAAAATTATTGGGTTTTACCAACCAGCCATCCATCGTTACACCATCTTCTGTGGTAACCTGGAAAAAAGAGATGTTGCTAGCGTCTTTGGCTTTTGGATTGAAAAGTTTTTTAATGTCTTCTTCCGGTTTGATGGGCGTATGCTCTGGCAATGTCAGCCACTCGCTCAATCCTTCGGTATAATAGTTAGAAAATTCATGCAGCGCATATTTGCCGTTGGGGCTAATGTTGTACTCGTGTTGTCCAGGCAGTTCGGTGGGCGATACTTGGGTTACTTTTCCGCTTCCATCCAACGTTGACTTGAACAAGTATTGCTGGGTAGCATTGGAAGGCGATGCGTAGAAATAGAGGGTATTGCTTTTTTCATCAAATTGTACCGGCGTTGCATCAAAATCACCTGGAGTAAGCAAGGCTTCCTTTTTACCATCCCGAGCAATACGATAAATGTGCCGCCAACCGTCTTTTTCGCTCACCCAAAGAAAATCGTTCCCTTTGTTGATCCAATCCCAGCCGATTATTTTTTGGCTCCATTCGTTGACATGGCTCACCCAGGCTTCGTCTTTTTCAAAAAAAGTAACGCGGGCTGCGCCAGTTCCAGCATTGCACAATACGATTTTGCTTTCATTCTGGCGACGGTTAAGTTGTTGAACGACCACTTCTTGTCCATCGAGAGTCCATTCCATCCGAGCAAGGTAATTAAGTTGCGGGTCGCCGTCAATTTTCATCCAGGTCGTTTTTCCCGTGCCGACATCTACCACGCCAATACGGGCGGGTGAAGGCAATTGTCCTACCTTGGGGTATTCTACAGGGATCAAGCGACTGTAAATGGAATCGGTGTTGTTGATCATGTAAAAATCCCGAACCTTATTGGCGTCAATTTGCCAGTAGGCGATTTTTTTACCATCCGCATTCCAGCGAAAACCATCACGCAAGGCAAATTCCTCTTCATAAACCCAATCAAAGGTTCCATTGATCAACTTGGGTGTTCCATTGGTAGTGGTTAGGGCTTTGATTTCACCATTGGATAAGTTTTCTACATAAATATTGTGCTCGCTTACATAAGCCACCCGTTTGCCATCTGGCGAAAACTTAGCAAACATCAGGGTTGACTCCGGACGGCTCTTGCCCAGTTTTTTGAGTTGCTTAGTCGATTTATCCAGCACCCAGTAATCTCCACGAGTTTGGTAGCGCCATACTTTTTTGGTATTGGTGAAGATGAGTACCTTATTATTATCATCGCTGAAGCTAAAACTGCGTACTTGTAGCGCTTTGTCTAAACCCGAAGGCGTGAGTTCTTGCTGACTGACCAATGAAGATCGTTGAAATGCAGGAAGGTCATAGCGAACGATTTCCCCGTTTTCGGTTTGGTAATAGCTGTTTCCATCTTTGCTCCATTTTATGCCGCCAGATTGAGCCACCAAAGCGGGTATAGCAAAATGCAAAAAGAAAGAAAAGGCTAAGGCCGTTTTTTTGATATTAAATCCCATAACCAAATGATTTTATTGTTTGAATGTGAGGAATGAAATTACCAGAAGTTATCAAATCAAGCCCCGCGCTTTTAGTTCTAGGTATTTGTTGATGGTGCTTAGCGATAAGTCTTCGGGGCGAGTCAGCACGGACTGGATGCCAAATTGCCTTAATTTTTGAACCATCTGATTTTTTTCCGACAAAAATTTCCGGGCGATGGTTTGAAAATAAATACCTTCTAGATCATTCGGCTCTTCGGTCGCAAAAGTACGAATGTCAGAATTTTCAAAAAAAATCACCACCAAAAGGTGTTGCTGATTGATGCGCCTTAAAATGGGCAACACGCGCTCCAAAGCAAAAAGGCTTTCAAAATTGGTAAACAACAAAAACAAACTCCGACCAGCAATCAGTTTGCGGCCTATATGGTACAACAATTCGTAATTGGCTTCTAATGGTCGCTCGCGCTCCTTGTACAAAGCATTGAGTAATAAATTGAGCTGCGTGGGGCGGCTATCCGCTTTGATGGAAGCGCCAATTTTATCGGCAAAGGTGATCAACCCAGCTTTGTCATACTTATGGAGGATGACATTTGAAATCGCCAAAGTTGCATTGATCGCATAGTCCATTAAACTTAGCCCTGCAAAAGGCAAACGCATTACCCTGCTTTTGTCGATGATGCAATATACCTGCTGCGATCGCTCATCTTCGTACTGGTTGACCATAAGATCGCCATGCCGACCACTGGCTTTCCAATTGATGCTTCGATAATCGTCGCCAGGAACGTAGTTTTTTATTTGTTCAAACTCATAACTATGTCCAATGCGGCGGATGCGTTTGAGGCCATTGGGGGAGGATATTTTTTCAAACGCCAATAATTCCAGTTGCTTCATTTGCAAAATCGAAGGAAATACGGCGATGGACTGAGCTTGGGTATTGATCAAAATACGGCGCTCCAGCATCCCAAATCTTCCAGCTACAAAGATGTTGGTGTTTCCAAAGGTATATTCTCCACGCTCCACGGGGCGCAAAGGATACACCAACTGATTAGATTGATTGGGTAGAAGGGTTATTTTTTGGGAAAAATCGCGGATTTGGAACTGTACCGGCGTTTCGTCTACCACCGTAAGATTTAAAGTATACAGGCTTTGATTGTGCAATTGCAAGCGAATGGTGTTGTTGTCTCCTAGTCCTAGCGTCTTGGGGAGCTGTCTTTCGCCTGCTATTGTCACGTTTTTTTGAAAAAGCAACATCGCTTCCACTACCAGCGCCACCACAAATAGCAAAAACAGCACC
Source organism: Chitinophagales bacterium (assembly GCA_038240665.1). GTDB lineage: Bacteria > Bacteroidota > Bacteroidia > Chitinophagales > Saprospiraceae > Haliscomenobacter. The sequence goes on from JBBRGN010000005.1 coordinate 34,408, forward strand.
TGCGCTATTGGAAACAACAAAGGCAAAGCAAAACTAATGGCAAACAAGCCAATCATTCCGCCCAAAACTATAAAAAACCGATCGCTTAGAAACAGTGCATGCATCATTGGGTAAGTTATCGGGGTACTTCTATTTTTTGCAAAATATCCTTGATGACTTCCTTGGCTTGATAGCCTTCCATTTCGCGTTCGGGTTGTAAAATAATGCGGTGGTTCAATACCGGATAGGTTACCAGTTGAATATCGTCAGGTGATACAAAATCTCGGCCAGCCATAGCTGCTAAGGCTTTCGCACTGCGCATGATCGCGAGCGAGGCCCGCGGGGAGGCACCCAAGTAGATGTCGCCATGGTTGCGGGTCTGGTGTACGATGGCGGCAATGTAATCCAACAACGCATCGTCTACAAATACCGATTCCACCAACTTGCGGCATTCTCGGATGGCCAAGGGTTGAATGACTGCCTGTATTTCTTTTTTTACATCCACCCTGAATTCGGAACGAAACCGACGAAGAATCAGTTTTTCTTCCTCCAAATCAGGGTATTCTACATTGATTTTGAATAAAAAACGATCCAACTGAGCTTCCGGAAGTTTGTAAACGCCTTCTTGCTCAATGGGGTTTTGGGTAGCCATTACAAAAAAGGGTTGATCCATTGGGTAGGTCATCCCATCTACCGTTACTTGTATTTCTTCCATCACTTCAAACAAAGCCGATTGGGTCTTAGCTGGTGCGCGGTTGATCTCGTCAATCAATACGATGTTGGCAAAAATGGGTCCAGGTTTAAAAACAAAGTCCGAGGTTTTTTGATTAAAAACCGTTGTGCCAATCACATCGCTGGGCATCAAATCGGGCGTAAATTGGATGCGAGAAAAAGACGCATGCAAGGTTTGCGCCAACAATTTAGCGGTCAGGGTTTTGGCAATACCGGGTACCCCTTCAATGAGCACATGACCATCTGCCCACAAGGCGGTCAGCAGCAAGTCTACCAAGCTGGTCTGCCCAATGATGACTTTTTCTAACTCCCTGCGAATATTTGCCGTAGCCTCGTGCACTTTGGACAAGTCAAGTTGATTACGCCCCCACACATTGGTCGTTTCGGGGGTAGTGGTTTCCGGGTTAAGTTCTGGCTGGCCCCAGGGCTGGTTGATTGGGTTGGTATCCTCTATTTGCATTGTTTATAAAACGTTTCGATGCTATGATGAAAATCAATTAGGGTTTTGTCGTTGATGGTTGCGGCATCACCAATGTTTTGATACTGCCTTGCAATATAAGTGATGTGTTTTGGATCTACTTCGGCTTTTTTTGCAATTTCATTGATCCATTCTTGATTGAGTTCGCGGATGTTGAGTCCATAACGATCCCGTAGAAAGAACAGGAACTGTTTCATTTTTTGGAGTGCTAGGCTGCGATGATTGTTTTGAAAAAAATACAACCGCCCGATGGTTCGCAAAAACTCCAGCGAGGTATTGGTGTTTTGGCCAATGACGGGTACAATGCGTTGACGGCGTTTGGTACGAAAAACCAAATAAATCAAGCCCATCGCCAACAACAAGTACCAGGCCCAAGCCAAGGGCGGCTGACTCAGAATGTACTTCAGCGGGCTTTTTGCCATTTTCCGACGATCATCATAGGGCGAATTATTGCGCCTACGTCCCAAGTTTTCCGGAATACGGCTGTACTTATCCCAATAAATGGGCCCTACCACGAGGTGGGAAAAAACTCGATTGGCATAATCCAAGCTTCTTTTATGGATCAAATGTAGATTGGAAAACACCACTGGATTGGTGTGAAAATAGAAGAACCCGCGCCCATAAGGCATCCGTGCAAAGTTAATTTTGCCTTTGTTGAAGGTACCCAGCGGCGTAAGCCCTTTTGGATCGCCACAAAAATAACTGGAATCGATAAAATGCCAATTCACTGAAATGCGCTTGGCGCGGTATTGGTAATAAAAAGGAAAGTCCTTATTCGAATGTAATTTGGGATGACGCAAGTTCATGTGTACCAGCGAATCTTCTTCCGTTTTGTATTCGTTCCATTGGATAGTGTCACAGGGATCACTGTACAATTTATCCATCATCTCGAAGGGAAGGGTTTTACTGGCGATAAAAGCGGTGTTGCCGTTTTTGACAAATTTTAAAAGCCGTTTAACATCATTGGTGTCAAAATACAAAGCTTCGCCAACAAACACATAATTGGACGGGCGCTTGGTTTTTACCGGAAGTTCTTTGAATTTTTTTTCGATAACGATCAGCGGCTGCTTTTCGCCAGCGTAAGACTTAAGCAATTGCTGAAGGACGTAAGTTCCATAAGGGCCTTTGTTGCTCTCTTTGTAATCCTCAATCCAGGAATATTGATTGCGCAATCCTAGCCAGGCAATTACTACCGTTAGCCCAATCACCAGCAATACAATCACCGCTATCAATCCATTTTTTTTTCTCATGCAGGAGTAATGGCTTTTGGCATAGAACCAGAATTAGACAATTGCTGTACCAGCAGACGGAACTTGGGTTCCACGCGCCAAAATTCATCACCATCCAAGGCTTGACCGCCGTAGCGGATGCGGTCAAAAATCAAACTAAGTTCGTGAAAAGCGCCATAATGTTGGGATTTCCGCAACTCGAGTAAGTAAGCATGATTGGTTTTATTTTTCTTAAACCGGATCAATTGTTGTAGGGAGAGCTGTTTCAAGGTTTCCAAAAAATACAGTCGAATGGCCAGTTGAAAATCTCCAGTTTCTATTGCCCGCTGGATAAAATATTGGAGTTCAGTCGTTTCTAAGTTGTCTTCAATGGTTTCCAAATTGATGTTCAAAACGGGCGCTTCTACTTTTCGATTACCGGGACGGTTAAACAGTGCATACAACAGAGCAATTAATCCTACCGCAACCAATACAATTAGAAAAAACCGCAACCAAAAAGCGGCTTGCTTGGAGTTGAAGGTAAAAGGTTTCGATTTTTTTGAAGTCTTTCTTTGGGGCTTTTTTTGCTCCTTAACCACATAATTCAACTTTTTGGTGGTTTTTTTCCATTCCTCTTCATCAAAGGATTTTTTTTCAATGCGCTCGCGGAGATAAGGATTTTCTTGATCATAGGAAGTAGAATCCTGTGGCCATGCCTTCAAGCTACAGATCAGCAAACTGGTTAGTATAAATAATCGTTTTACCATCTACATCAACTTTCCTTTTCTAATCCCTTTATACTGCGTTTGGATTCAATTTGGTATAAGCGCTCGCGCAGCCAATTGGCCTCTATTAATTCCACCAAACTGTAATATTGCAGCCCAAAAACAAGCACAAACAGCGAAAAAACTAAAAAAATAGCCAATAGGCTAACTGCAGTCAAAAATAAGGTAGAAAATTGATCCATCGCCGCAGCTGGCATATCCACTACCCAATTGATTAACCCCAAAAAAAAGCCTACCAACCCCGTATCTAAAAGGCTAATGAACAAGATTCCCAAAAGCAACATCGATATGGACAAACCTACGATGTGGAGGATATTGGGAAATACCATCCGCAAAGCGCGTGAAAAACCCAAGGCCGCATTCATGCCTTCATAGTTCATGGTAAACACCCAAAGCAAAGCCAGGGGCAATCCGATTGGCGCTACCAGCATCGTGACCCATGCTGGCGGAATAAACAGGACCAAAACAATGGCGATGCCCAAAGCTGCTCGAAAAACATCGATGGCAAAAATACGCAACGACCATTTAGTATCGGGATCGCTTTCGCGGATGAGCAATCGATTGACTACTGCACAACAAACTGCAGCGCAAAAACCAGTCAGGATGGGCAACCAAGAAAAATCCGAATGAAAGAAAAATTGATCAAGTTCTAAGGTAGTGCTAAAAGCTCCTCCAAAAAAAACATACAGCTCTTTTATAGGTATTGGCGACAATAAAAAAACAGGGATGCAATAGACAACTGCCATCGCCAGGCAAGTCCAAAAAATGACCTTAAAGTAACGGATGTACAATACAAACCCATCGGCTAGTAGTTCGCCATTTTTTTTAATCTCATCAAAATGGATCGTTTTTCGAGTCTCAGGCGGCAATTCTGTTTCGGGGAACGGTTTAGAAAAACCGATTTTGGCGCGTAAAAAAGGATACCAAAAAAAATAAACCAGTACAAAGAGAAAATTTACAGCAATGAAAACACCGCGCAAGGAAGCTGGCAAGTCGGTATGACGGGTTAAAAAGCTTTCAAAAAAACCAGCTAAGGCAATGAGCGGAGCAATGCCTACCATTATTTTCATTCCCCTCCGTGCTGCAATTTGAAAAGATCGCCGGCGGGTATAAGCGCCCGGGAAAGCCAGCCCGCGCCCCATCGTCAGCCCAGCCGCACCCGCTACAATGATGCAAGAAATTTCGATGGTTCCGTGGATCCAAATGGTGAGAAAAGACTCCCAAAAAAGACCTTTTTCAATAAAAAAATATTGAAAAGCCCCCAACATGATGCCATTCTGGACAATCAGGGCTAAACTTCCAATGCCATAAAACACGCCCAAAACAAAGGTGAGTAACGAAACAAATAAGTTATTGACCGTGATGCCAATATTCATGCTGATTGCATTCTGATCCTTGTACACTGCCATTGGATCACCAGCGCGAATGTTTTCCTCGGTCATGTCCACATACTCATTTCCCAAAATGATGCGCGGAAATTCCGGATCCATAGCTGTAGAAAGCGCACCAATAGCCGCCGCCAAACAAAAAACCAGCAACACGATCAACATATCGCGCCGCGCCGCGTAGAAAATTTGAGGCAACTCTTCGATCCAAAATCGCAAAAAATGTTTGAAAGGAGATTTGCGTCCCCGATAGATTTTTTGAAATATCCGCTGTGCCAAATCGTTGAGGTAAATCTTTACCGAACGGTTGGGGTAAAAAGTGCGTGAATAGGAAAGATCGTCGGTGATCTGTACAAAAAGTTCGCTGAGTTTATCAGGATCTTTATCTGAGTGGTCAAGTACTTCCTCAAATTCTTTCCACTTTTTTTGGTTTTGCTGTATAAAACTGGTTTCACGCATCCTGCGTTGGATTAGTCAAAAGTCTTGGTTGATTAGAAATTCTTTCTTTGTTTCCCTCCAACGAATTGGAAAAGTCACATTTTATAAAAATATTTGCAAAGTAACAACCCCCAATATACACATTATGCAAACCATTGAGATCCGTACTTCCCAAAATGTGGCCATAGAATATGAATTGGCATCCCTTCGCGATCGTGGTTTGGGATTGTTTATTGATTTAGTCATCATAGGTTTTGTTACCCTTCTTTTGGTAATCATATTGGGGGGAGCCTTATCCAACTCCAACTTTCGCGACAACTTGCTTACATTTATACTCATCGTTGTGCCCCTTTTTGGGTTTTTGGCTTACATGATTTTATTCGAAACTTTTGGTAATGGTCAAACCCCCGGAAAATACGTCATCGGTATCCGCGTCATTCGCATCGATGGACAAGACCCCGTACTGAGTGATTATTTTTTACGCGCCGTTTTCCATTTGGTCGAAACATTGCTTTGTACCGGGATTTTGAGCGCTATCGTCATCAGTTCTAGCCCCTACCGCCAGCGGATAGGCGACCATACCGCTGGCACCACGGTTATCCGGGTTCGCAATAATTTTCGGACTCGATTGGCTGACATCCTCCGTATCAATTCATTGGACAATTACGAACCCGTGTACCCCCAGGTACGCACCCTGTCAGAAAGCGACATGCTTATTATCAAACAAGCGCTCAACCGCAGCCGCACCATTGGCAATCAAGCGCACGATGACTTGATTTATGACCTCGCTTTGCACCTTAAAGAAGTTCTAGAAATCAAAGAACATACCAACGATGCTACGCTTTTTTTGAAAACCCTCTTGAAAGATTACATCGTGCTCACCCGCTAGAAAAGGTTTCAGGGTAAAAAAAAGAAACAAAAATCGTAGGTTTGCAGCGTTTTAAGCGTGCGTTAGGACAGGATAAAAGGCAATGAGCAAAAAGAAAAAACAAGTCGTTATACTGAGTAAGGTAATCTTTACTGGGATCGCTGATGCGGGTCAAGCCATCGGAAAAACGACAGATGGGCAAGTGGTTTTTGCTACGGGCGTAGTACCTGGCGATGAAGCGGACATCATGGTGACCAAAAAACGGAAGGGTTACCTCACCGGAATTGTCCACCAGATCCACCAATATTCTGCGGATAGAGTAGAACCCATGTGCCAGCATTTTGGCAAATGTGGCGGTTGTAAATGGCAAAACTTGAGCTACGAAGCGCAGCTGCGCCATAAAACCCAGGTAGTTGAAGACGCACTATTGCGCATCGGAAAGGTAAGCGTTGGCGAGTGGCAACCCATTATTCCATCCGAGCGCATGTACTATTACCGCAATAAAATGGAATATGCTTTCTCCTGCAAACGCTGGCTCACCCGCGAGGAGATGAGCAGCGATATGAGTAATGAAGCCGATGTACTGGGTTTTCACCCGGTTGGTGCTTTTGATAAGGTGATTGACATTCAACATTGCTGGTTACAAGAAGAGCCCTCCAATCCCTTGCGCAATACGGTAAGGGACATCGCCCTAGAGCAAGCGCTTTCCTTTTACGATGTGAGAGCGCACAAAGGTTTTTTGCGCAACTTAATGCTGCGGGTAACCACTACCAGCGAAGTAATGGCCTTGCTCAGTTTTGGCGAAGAAAATGAAGAACAGCGGATTTTATTTTTAGATACCATACTCCAACGATTGCCTGAAATTACTACCCTGGTCTACTGCATAAATCCAAAGATGAACGACTCCATGTTTGATCTGGAAATGCATACTTATTTTGGTAAAGGATATGTAGTAGAAATGCTGGGAGATGTGCGGTTTCAAATTGGTCCAAAATCTTTTTTTCAGACCAATACCCGCCAAGGTAAAGCGTTGTACGATACTGTCCTTGATTTTGCAGAACTAAAAGGCGATGAAAACGTATACGACCTGTACACGGGTATCGGCAGCATCGGTTTGTACCTAGCTCAAAAGTGTGGTAAAGTGGTGGGCATTGAAGAAATTCCAGCTGCCATTGAAGATGCAAAAATTAACGCAGCAATCAACCTAATTGACAATACTGACTTTTACGCTGGAGACGTACGGGCTATCCTGACGCCAGCGTTCGCCGCACAACACGGCAAACCGGATCTGTTGATTACCGATCCGCCACGCGCAGGTATGCATGCGGATGTAGTCAAAATGCTGCTGGAACTGGCTGCGCCGCGCCTAATTTATGTGAGTTGTAATCCGGCCACCCAGGCGCGCGACCTGCAACTACTACAGGAAAAATACGCGGTGCTTAAAGTACGCCCAGCGGATATGTTTCCGCATACGCACCATATTGAAAATGTAGCGCTTTTGGCGTTAAAGGATGAAATATTAACAGCATGACCGACACGACTGAAGTTTATAACAAGTTGTTGAATGAACTGGATCCTTATCTGGAGTTGATGGGGAAAGCGGGGGACACAATTATGGATGAAGGGGTTTCCTCTTATCCAATTTTTGGCGTCCATCAGCTAGAGCTTGACTTGGGATTGTTATTGATCGTGCGGCAAGATGAGGGCGCGAAATGGTCGATTCAAGCATCAACACTTGAAGAGATGGTAGCCAAAAACTTGATTGACATCGCGAAAGTCAACGATTTTCGGCAGGTGTACAAAAACCCTCGCGAGTCGCTTTGTCTTTTTGTACTCAGCGATCAAGGCGCGCAGTTTATTTTTATACCCCGGAAAGATCAATTTTTTGATGACGAAGAATTAGGTAATGGGCGAATATAAATTGCTGAAATTCAACGCATAAATTCAAAATATCAAGTTGAAAACATGAATTTATAGTGTCCCATTATTATAAAAATCATTTATGAAAATATTAATCTGCGAAAGCGAAGAAGTATTATTAGCAGCCATTGAGTTTCGATTGAAAAAACAAGGTTACCAAGTTGTTTTTTGCAAAAAAAAATCTTCCGTTTTAGAGCACCTAATTAAAGAAGATCCCGATTTGGTCATTGTCGATCTGGATATGGGCAAGCAATCGGGTTTAGAAATCATAAAAGAGGTAAAGGAGGAAAAACCCAAAGTTGCCATCTTAATGTTGGCCGATCCAGAAGAAGAAGAGCAAATCATGGAGGGTTTTAATTTGGGCATCAACGATTTCCTTTCCAAACCCTTCAAACCAGCCGAACTCATTATTCGGGTACAGCGGATTTTAACCAACCAAAAATCTTAGTGTGTATTCAAAAAAATTATAACTCATGAAGGGAATCATTTTGGCCGGGGGGCTTGGAACCCGCTTATATCCGCTCACTCTGGCCGTGAGCAAACAGTTGATGCCGGTTTACGACAAGCCGATGATTTACTATCCATTGTCGACTTTGATTTCAGCGGGTATTCGCGATATTTTGATTATTTCTACGCCTCACGATTTACCAAATTTTCAAAAACTACTGGGTGATGGCGCTGATATTGGTTGCAACTTTGCTTATGTCGCCCAGCATGATCCCAACGGTTTGGCGCAAGCCTTTGTACTTGGCGAAGAATTCATCAATGGCGAAGCGGCGGCATTGATTTTAGGCGACAATATTTTTTATGGCAACGGCCTCAAGGAATTGCTGCAAGAATCCATCGATCCTCAAGGAGGCGTGGTGTTTGCTTACCGAGTAGCTGATCCCGAACGCTATGGTGTAGTAGAATTTGATAAAGATTTCAATGCCATTTCCATCGAGGAAAAGCCTTCGCAACCTAAATCGGACTATGCTGTCCCGGGTTTATATTTTTATGACAAGCAGGTCGTGGACATTGCCAAAAACTTGGAACCTAGTCCGCGCGGCGAATATGAAATAACCGATGTCAATAAACACTACTTGGCAACTGGCCAACTCAAAGTAGGTGTACTCGGTCGGGGTATTGCTTGGTTAGATACCGGAACGCATCAATCGCTGATGCAAGCTGGTCAGTTTATCCAGGTCATTGAAGAAAGACAAGGTCTGAAAATTGGCTGTATTGAAGAAGCAGCCTTTGAAAAGGGTTTCATCGGCCCTGAACAATTGGAAAAATTGGCGCACCGCTTCATGAAAAGCGGATATGGCGAATACCTGATGACGGTACTAAAACAATCGCAAGAATAGTGTTGAAGTGCCTGCTCGACTCTTTTGGATTAGGAATAAGTTGTGAAACTTATTCTTAATCCATTTTTTATTTAAGCTTCTCCTAAAAAAAAACGCCTATGCCCATTGCCATTACCCGCCCCGTGAGCCCGCGTATGGGCGAGTGCGAACTCACGCACCTGGATCGACAACCCATTGACATCGAGCTAGCTATAATGCAACACCATGCTTATGAACAGGAATTACTCAAGCTTGGTTATAGCCTAGTGCAGGCTCCTGCTGTCCCTGAATTACCAGATTCCATTTTTGTGGAGGACACCGTTATCGTCGTAGATGAAATGGCCATCCTGACCTTGCCTGGCGCTGCGAGCCGTCGCCCCGAAGTGGAAGGCATGGCAAGTGCTTTATTGACTTATCGTAGGCTACATTACATCCAAGCACCTGGAATATTGGATGGTGGCGATGTACTCCGTATTGGCAAAAAAATTTGGATTGGCCTCTCTAATCGCAGCAATAAACCGGCCGTAGAACAGGTTCAGCAATGGCTATCCCCTTTCGGCTATGAAGTGGAAGGTTTACAAATTAACGGATGTCTACACCTCAAATCTGCGGTGACTCAAGTGGGGCCAAATACTTTGCTGATCAACAGCAACTGGGCCAATCCAGCTTTTTTTCCTGGTTTTGAAATGATTGAAGTTGATCCTGAAGAGCCCGGCGCTGCCAATGCGCTTTATCTAGACAACAAAATAATTTACCCGCTAAATTATCCCAAAACATTACAGCGCCTACAATCCGCGGGCATTGACACTATTCCTGTCAATCAATCTGAAGTCATCAAAGCAGAAGGGGGCGTAACCTGTTGCTGCGTGCTATTAAACTAACGTAAATTTTGAATCATCTACGGAACCTATCTGATTGGTTCAAAATGATCTTTTCCCTTGTTTTTTGTTGTAGTCTTATTATAACAAAAGGCTGTTTAGTTGAAAAGTATTTGACTTTGACAAAGTCGTTTCTATTTGAAAATCAATATATTTCATTCGGAACTCCCGTTAGTTTAAATAGCTTTCTGGATTTGCAATCCCTTTTTTGCTACATAGTCGTATCTTGAGCGCCTAAACACACTAAAATGTTGCGCAGAATTTTTCAACTTCTTTTCTTGTTGTTGGTAGGTTTCTTGATCTACCTAGGTTACAATGCTTACCAAGCAAAAAGCCATCAACTATCGGTAGGATTGGTACAAAAAATTAAGATCGACGCTGCTGCCCCCGATCGTTTGTCTCAAGCCGTTCAATTTCATACCATTTCAACTGGAGTTTCGGTGGACACTAGCGCTTTGCTGGCTTTGGATACTTTTTTGCAAACCCAATACCCACTGTGCGACACGCTATTGGAAAAAACGACCATCAATAAATTTTCTCATATCTATTGCTGGAAAGGACAAGATACCAGCCTAAATCCCATTTTGCTCACTGCCCATCAAGACGTGGTGCCTGTGGAAGAAAACAGCCTTGGTCGCTGGAAAGAAAACCCATTTGGCGGAAAAATGAGTGATGGCATGATCTGGGGTCGGGGCACCCTGGATGACAAAGTAAGCGTGATGGGCATCATGGAAGCTACGGAAGCTTTATTGCGGGAAGGATACAAGCCCCAGCGCACCATTTATTTGGCCTTTGGGCACGACGAAGAGGTAAGCGGTTTAAACGGTGCCAAGGCCATCGCTAAATGGTTTGAGGAAAAAAACATCCATTTTGAATACGTGCTGGATGAAGGCGGGCTGGTTATGGAAAATGCTTTTCCGGGTCTTAATTCTCCTTTGGCCATGATCGGCATTACCGAAAAAGGCTATGTGACCTTGCAGTTGAAAGTGTGGTTGAACGAAGGCGGCCACTCTTCCATGCCGCCAGCAGCAACGGCAATTGGAATCCTGAGCAAAGCAGTAGCCAATGTAGAAGCGCATCCCTTCCCCGCACGCATCGATGGCGCGGTAAAAGGTATGTTTACTTACATCGGTCCTGAATTGAGTTTTCCTTACAATGTGCTATTTACCAATTTGCAGGTCACCGAAGGACTACTTAAAATGCAACTTAGTGGCAAAAACACCACCAATGCCATGATGCGTACTACCATTGCTCCCACCATCATTCAGGCCGGCGTAAAAGACAATGTGTTGCCCACCGAAGCCAGGGCAGCGATCAATTTTCGAATACTTCCCGGAGAAACCGTTGCTTCTGTAAAAGACCATGTGATCAAAGCCATCAATGATGGTCGGGTCAAAGTAACGGTGTTGAATCCTGATGCAGCTCAGAACCCATCAAAGGTATCTGACATTGAAAGTTATGGCTTTAAAACCATTCAAAAAACCACCCAACAGATATTTCCCAATGTGGTGGTATCTCCATTTTTGGTTATTGGCGCTACCGATGGGCGCCACTATCAGCATGTTTGCAATCAAATTTTTCGTTTTTTACCTTTGCAGATTCAATCCAGCGACCTATCTAGGATCCACGGTATTGATGAGCGCGTAAGCAAAGAAAACTATCTTCGCGCGATCAGATTTTACGTGCAGTTGATTAAAAACAGTGGAACGAGTGAATGAATTAGTGCAACAGATTATTGATCAGCCCTTAGCCTCGCTTATTGTAGTTGGTAATTTGATCATTATTGAAAGTTTGTTATCCGTAGACAACGCTGCAGTTTTGGCGACAATGGTGATGGATTTACCCAGTCAGCAACGCGACAAAGCCTTGAAATATGGCATCATGGGCGCTTATGTTTTTAGAGGTTTGTGTTTAATTTTTGCCGCTTTTTTAATCCAAATCTGGTGGTTAAAACCCTTGGGAGGCATCTACTTGCTGTGGCTGGCTGTTGATCAATTCAAAAAAAGCCTGCGCTATGGCGAAACCGGTAGTTTGCTGTTTAAGATAGCTTCTTTACTAGGATTTCTATTTTTTGTACAGGCCAACGCGCTGATTCAGATAGGTGGAATTACTTTTGATTTTTTCCTTTACCTGGTGCGCCCCATCATTTTACTGGGGTTATTCTTCTTGTCTTACAGCTTATTCCAGGTTAGCAGGGACGAAGACGATGATGGCGAAGTCAACAAATCAAACAATGCTGTCTACCGTTTTTTTTATGATAAAGTTGGTCTGTTTTGGTCTACTGTCGTGCTGGTAGAGATCATGGATTTGGCTTTTTCCATCGACAATGTTTTCGCTGCCGTAGCCTATTCTCGGAACATCATTATCGTATGCTTGGGGGTATTTATTGGCATCTTGGCCATGCGATTTGTAGCTCAGTGGTTTGTACAATTGATCGAAAAATATGCCTTTTTAGAAACCTGTGCATTCATTGTGATTGCCATCCTTGGCATAAAACTGACGTTTTCCATTTATACCCACGTAGATCCTTGTAGCCGTTTTTCTGAATTTTTGGAAGGCAAGCATGCCTGCCTACAGGCGCAAGGCATCGCCATAAGCGAAGGTCAACACGAAATGGTATATGGAGATGTTGTCACCTCCATATTGACCATTGCTATCTTTTTGTTACCTATCTTGTTCAGCACCATTTTTAAGAAAAAAAATAGTGTTGGCTGAGTAGTAGCGATTGAGATCAAAAAAATTACCAGACATAGGTAGCTACGGCGCCATTCTTCAAAGAAGGCTGCGCCATTTTTGTCCCTACCCGGATATTAAACTTTTGATCTTTGCCGCTTTCATTGAGCACAATCAGTACTTTTTTGCCGCTTGGCGTTTGGAAAGCAACATTAGCCAATCCCTTGGTATCCGTTGAGCTTATTCTTACCGATCCAGGCACGACAAACTTGGCAGCATGGGCGATGATATAATATGCTGTGTTTCTTTGAACGGTGGCACCCTTGATTGTTATCGCACCAAGACATTCCGTACAACCGCCATCGGTGTGCGGATTTTGATTTTCATCGGCGGCTAAGTTCCATTCCAAAACCGTTTTTGCCCAATTTCGTGTAGCGCCAATGATGAGATTTTTGGTGTGCCATGCCAAATCTCCGGCAAACTGACCTTTTGAGGAAATCCACTGTTCCGTAAAATACAAGTCCCGATCAGGGTGCGCTTCGTGTACTTTAGCCATGGCCGATATGTCACCTAAATACAAATGAAAAGCAGTCCCGTTGATGTATTGCTTGGCTTTGGGGTCATCCAATATTTCGATCGGGTAGTTGGGATGATCACAGTTGTGGTCAAAAATTACAATTTTGGTTTTGATCCCCGCTTTTTGAAAAACTGGTCCCAGGTGGTTTTTTACAAAATCCTTTTGTTCCGCAGCAGTCATTACCATTGCTGGAGTATTGTTAGGGTTTTCCGGTTCATTCTGGGGTGTGATGGTTGCTATGGAGATTCCTTCTTTGGCCATTTCTTGCACATAGCGTGCCAGGTAGCGGGCATAAGCTCCATAATAAATTGGATTCAATTTTCCTCCGCGAAAGGTAGCTTCGGTCTTCATCCAAACTGGTGCCGACCATGGCGAACCCATGATTTGAAGTTGTGGGTTCAACTGAATAATTTCCTTTAGTACCGGGATAAGGTCGGTTTTTTCCGGCGCTAAACTAAATTGCTGAAGGGCAGTGTCTGGCTTTGTTGCATCATCATAAGTAAATGTCGTACTGCTCAAATCCGATGCCCCAATGCTGATGCGTAAGTAGCTAACCCCGATGTTGGTTCCATCATTTTTGAACAATTCCGTCAACAAGGCTGTGCGTTGCGTCCCATTTAATTTTTGGTTGATCAAGGACGCGCTGCCTCCGGTAAGCGCCATTCCAAAACCATCGATTGATTGAAACTTTTGGCTGGTGTCGACTTCGATCGTTGATAAGTCGTTGGAATTTTCAGCAAAAGACAATTGCGTTGTTTGTCGCTGAAACAAGACCGTGTGATCAGGTAAAGTTAGCCAAGATTCTACCAAAGGATTGGCTTGAGTTGAAATGGGGTCAGTAGACATATTTTTTTTGCAATTCATCACAAAAAAAACGCAGCAAAGCAAAGCAAAGAAGGAGATCTGATTCACAGTTGATTTTTTTTAGTTCTAGAGTTGATTTGGCGGTCGATCCACAATCTATTTTTTGGCATACATTTTTTTAAATGCTGCTGGATAAACAGGGATCGCAAGTTCTGGCTCTGCCAGTTCTGGATGCCATAATTTTTCCCATTCAAAACTGTAGTATCCTGCAAAATTTTCCTTCACCAGCAAAGCAATGGCTTCTGCTATTGGTGTATTTCCCTGACCCAGTAAAACGTACTCATGGGTTCCATCGGGTTTCATGATCGCGTCTTTGATGTGGGTATGTTTGATGAAGGGTTTAAGTTTTTGATAGACCGCTGTGGGTGATTCTTTGGTGACCGACCACATATTGAATACATCCCAAATCAAACCTACCTGGGGGTGATTGGCTTGCGACATGATTTGGTGCAACAAATCCATGCTTAAAACGCCGCCATGGGTTTCCATCAATACACTGACCTTGGAGCCTTGGCAGTATTCGCCAAGTTCCTTCAATCCTTGGATGATGAGTTCGATGGTTTGATTGCGATCTTGATCTTTGGGCAACTCATTGGGATAAACCCGAATAAAAGGGCACTCCAATTTTGCGGCTAAGTCCACAAATTTCTTAGCATCATCTAGTTGTGCTTTGCGCTTTTCCGGATTGATGGTATGCAAATTGGTAGAAGCTCCCAAATCAACTATGCTTACGCCTAGATCCTTGGCTTTGCGCAGCGAGGTAGCAATCGTTACCGGGGTATTGAATTCCGGGAGATTGGGTAGATCCAACTTGCCTTTGATGCAACGGATTTCTACGCCAGAATAACCGTTGCTGCTGGCGTTTTTTATAATGGTGTCCCAGTCCCATTGCGGGCAACCGAGGGTGGAGAACGATAACTTAGGCTTTACTTTTTTCAATTCCCCCCAATAAGGCGCTATCGCCAAACCTGCCAATCCAAGGGTTGACAAATGTAGAAAGTCTCTGCGTCCAGTTGATGTTGGCATGGTTTATTTTTTTGCTTTCAAAAATGCTAAGGAATGAGTCAATAATAAGGTATTAATTTAGACTAGGCTATTTTTTTGCCAGACAATTATCATTTGAGGCGAATAGCAGGGCTAAGTAGACAGTTGAAAATAATGATGGTCATTGATGCGCTTATTTTATTGTTGAATCATTCCTAAGCTAAGGAATGATTGTGGAAAAATGAAGATTGATTGCCTTTACTGTTAAAACTCACTTAGTCACTCAATTCTTTTCATTTCTATCATTAATCAAGTAAATTTGGAATTGAATTCCAAATTTACTTGATTAATGATAGAAAGAACCCTTATTTACGAAATTCCGAGGTTACTCTCTTATTTTCCGGCAATCGGTCTAGTTGGCGCTCGTCATGTAGGTAAAACGACATTAG